>JBBKVU010000523.1:0-2671 GCA_037968595.1 Comamonas sp. | reverse complement strand
CGAGCGCATGTCGGTGGCCTGGGCGATGCAGACGCTGGCCGAAGTGCGCGATCCGCGCAGCATCATCTTCGAGGAAGCGCCGAGTTCGCGCTCGACCATCCAGGCCCATCTGCCGATCTTTCATTCGGCCACGTTCTACACCATGTGCAGCGGCGGCCTGGGCCACAGCATGCCCGCGGGCGTGGGCGTGGCGCTGGCCGAGCCGGCAAGGAAAGTCATTGCCGTGATCGGCGACGGCTCGAGCATGTACGCCATCCAGGCGCTGTGGAGCGCGGCCCAGCTGCGCCTGCCGATCACCTTCGTGATCCTGAAGAACCGGCGCTACGCGGCGCTGCAGGAATTCGCCAAGGTGTTTGGCTACCGCGACGGCGAGAAGGTCGAGGGAACGGAACTGCCCGACATCGATTTCGTGGGCCTGGCCAAGGCCCAGGGCTGCGACGGCGTGCATGTGGAAGACGCGCTGCAGCTGCGCGCCGTGCTCGAGGCGGCGATTGCCGCGCCGCGGCCCATGCTGGTCGAAGTCGAAGTCGCCTGAGCGCGGCCCGCAGGCCCGGCACACAACAATAAATTCACCAGGAGACAAACCATCATGAACTTCCACTCCCATGCCACGCGCCGCCGCGGCCTCAAGGCCTTGTCGGCAATTGCCGTGGCCGCGCTGGGCGGCTTTGCGCTGCCCGCGATGGCCCAGAACTGGCCCGAGAAGCCGGTGCGCCTGGTCGTCAATTTCGCCCCCGGCGGCGCGGCCGACGTGCTGGCGCGCGCCATCCTGCCGCAGCTTTCCAAGACGCTGGGCCAGCCGGTGATCATCGAGAACAAGCCCGGCGCGGGCGGCAACATCGGTATCGCCGAAACCGTGCGCGCCGCCAAGGACGGCTATACGCTGCTGCTGAGCTCGGGCGGCGCCATCACGATCAACCCGATGATCTACGAGAAGCTCGCGTTCGACCCCGCGCGCGATCTGACGCCGATTGCCGCCGTGGCGCGCATCCATGTCTATCTCGAGACCCATCCCGATGTGCCGGCAAAGAACGTGGCGGAGTTCATCCAGTACCTCAAGGCCAATCCCGGCAAGGTCAGCTATGGCTCGCCGGGCCAGGGCAGCTCGCCGCATCTGGCCGGCGAGATGTTCAAGCGCATGGCCAAGGTCGATGCGGTGCACGCCCCCTACCGCGGCGCCGCGCCCGCGCTCAACGACGTGATCAGCGGCCAGCTGCAGTACTGGTTCGATCCGGGCCCGGGCCTCAAGCATGTGGACGCCGGCAAGCTGCGCCTGCTGGCCGTGGGCAGCCCGCAGCGCTCGCCCCAGTACCCGAACGTGCCCACGCTGGCCGAAAGCGGCCTGCCGGGCTTTGACGCCGACACGCTGTTCGGCATCTACGCGCCCACGGGCGTGCCCGACGTGGTGGTCAACAAGGTGCGCGACGGCATTGCCAAGGCCATGGAGCAGAAGAACGTGCGCGACATCGTTGCCGGCCTTGGCGCGACGCCCGCGGTGATGACGCGCAAGCAGTTCATCGACCACCATGCGGTCGAGGCCGAGCGCTTTGGCGATCTGGTCAAGAGCATTGGGCTGAAGGCCGACTGAGCCGCGCCGGGCAGGGGGGCCGGGACGCTGGCCGGCCTGCCAGCAGGGGCATGCTGAATCCAGTCGCCCATTGCCTGCGTATAGCCAGGTATGCAAGACACGATTACCTGGGTTGGCAGCAAACCAACAGCGCGTCTGCAAGCCGGCACTTCTCCGCACAATGGACGGATGAGCGCCAATACACCGGACAGCGAACTGATGGACCTTCTGGACCGCATTGCCGTGCAGGAGGAAGCTGCGCTCAAGCAGCTTTACGAGCACACCGCCGCGCGCCTTTACGGCCTCGCGCTGCGCATACTCGGCAACAAGGAATGGGCCGAGGATGTGCTGCAGGACAGCTTTCTGGGCATCTGGCGCAATGCCGCCAGCTACCGCGCTTCATTGAGCCCGCCGCTGGCCTGGATGGGCGTGGTGGTGCGCAGCCGGGCGCTGGACTTTCTGCGCCGCCGCCGCGCCGAACGCATGCATGTCAGCATGTCGCTGGACGATGCCGAAGGTTTCCTGCCGGCCAGCGACGCGCTCGGACCCATGCAGCTGGCGCAGGCCAGCGAGCAGGCGCTGGTGCTGCACCAGTGCATGCAGCGGCTGGAGCAGGCCCAGCGCGAGGTGGTGAGCCTGGCCTACCTGCGCGACCTGAGCCACAGCGAACTCGCCAGCCAGCTTAAGCTGCCGCTGGGCACGGTCAAGACCTGGGTGCGCCGAAGTCTAGAGCAACTGCGCAAGTGCATGGCACGGCATGTCTGAGCGCAAGAAGGGCTGACCATGAATTTGCTACAGAACACTGAACTGCTTGACCGCCTGGCGGCGGCCCATGCGCTGGGCACGTTGCGCGGCGGCGCGCGCCGGCGCTTCGAACATATGGCCCGCGCCCAACCAGAGGTCCGGGCCGCCGCGCTGGCCTGGCAGAGCCGGTTCGCGGGTATGACCGAGCTGCAATCCGCGGTCACCCCCGAACCCGAGGTCTGGACCCGGATCCACAACCTGGTGCGGGCCGACATCGAAGCCTCGCGAATGCAACAGGCGCGCGCTGCGGGTGCGGCGCCGTCCCGCAGCTTGGATACGCTGGGCCGACCCGACGGCTGG
>JBBKVU010000522.1:0-9152 GCA_037968595.1 Comamonas sp. | reverse complement strand
CGACAAGCTGGGCGCGGCCATCGGTGCTTCGCGCGCCGCGGTCGATGCGGGCTACGCCGCCAACGACCTGCAGGTCGGCCAGACCGGCAAGATCGTGGCGCCGCAGCTGTACATCGCCGTGGGCATCTCGGGCGCCATCCAGCATCTGGCAGGCATGAAGGACTCCAAGGTGATCGTGGCGATCAACAAGGACCCGGAAGCGCCTATCTTCTCGGTGGCCGACTACGGTCTCGAAGCCGATCTGTTCACGGCCGTGCCCGAGCTGGTCAAGGCGCTGTAAGCTCCGCTTCGCAAAGAGGGACCTGCCCCTCTGGGCCTGTCTCTCGGGGCCCGTCGGCTCGCCGACGGGCCCCGCTCCTATAAAAATACGGCGGCGCGCCCGGCGCGCTTGAGAGGGAGACGACCGCATGGAATCGATCATGGCACCCTGGTCCCGGGCTGCAGTTGCGCTGGCCTGTGCGCTGGCCTGTGTGGGCGCGCATGCCCAGTGGGTGGTGGGGCAGGTTGCACCTTTGTCCGGCAAGGGCGGCCCGCAGGGCCGGGCCTATGCGCAAGGCATGCGGCTGCATTTCGACCAGGTCAACAAGGCCGGTGGAATCCAGGGCCAGCCTGTGCAACTGGTGGTCATGGACGACGGCGGTCATGCCGAAGAGACGGTGACACGCACGCGTGAGCTGCTTGCCAAATCGAATCCCGTCGTGCTTGCCGGCTACATGGGCAACGGCAATCTTGCCGGCTTGCTGGGCAGCGGCATGCTCGACAAGGAGCGCATCAGCCTGGTGGGCTACCAGGGCAATGACACCAAGGTCGCGCGCGCCCCGGCGATCTTCAGCACCCGTGCCGGCCTGCACGATGAAATGGCCAAGATCGCCAGCCATCTGGCCATTGTCGGCATCACCCGCCTGGCGCTGGTGGTCGAGGAGCGTGCCGATCTCGAGGCCGTGACCCAGCTGGTGCAGCAGGCCGTGACTCCGGCCAATGCCAAGCTGGTGGCCCAGGTGACGCTCAAGAGCGGGCGCAGCACCGCGACCCAGGCCGTCGAGCAGCTGCAGAAAATCAAGCCCGGGCCGCAGGCCATCTTGCTGGTGGCCTCCAGCCCGGCAACCGCGGCCTTTGTCGAGGCCTACCGCATGGAGTCGGGAACCGCGCAGATCTACGCGAATTCCGATTCGGACATCGAACAGCTGACGACGCGCCTGCCGCCGGAGCTGATGAGCGGGCTGTCGATCGCCCAGGTGGTACCCAGTCCCTACCGGGTTTCGATGCGCCTGAACAAGGAGTTTCGCGACGTGGTGAGTGCCTATCCCAAGGCGGCCGACATTCCCGTGAGCTACGCCATGATGGAGGGCTATGTCAACGCCAAGGTGGTGTCCGAGGCGCTGCGCCGCGCCCAATCGCCGAGCCGCGAAAAGGTCACTGCGGCCTTGCGCAATTTCACTGCCCATGACCTCGGCGGTTACTGGGTGACGTTCAAGCCCGAGTCGCAGTTCGGCTCGCGCTTTGTCGATCTGTCCATTGTCAGTGCCTCGGGACGCATCAGCCAGTAAGCAACCGGCGATCCGGCCCTCAAAAGGAAATTCCATGAGCTACGTAGCACCGCTTCAAGACATGTTGTTCAACATGGAGCACCTGGCCGGACTCGACCAAGTGGCGCAACTCCCGGGCTTCGAAGAAGCCGGACTCGACACCGCCCAGGCGGTGCTCGAGGAATGCGCGAAATTCGCGCAAGGCGTGGTGGCCCCGCTGAACCGCCCGGGCGACGTTGCGCCGTCCAGCTGGAAAGACGGCAAGGTGACGACCAGCGAAGGTTTCAAGGAAGCGTTTCGCCAGTATGCCGAAGGTGGCTGGCAGGGCCTGCAGCACCCCCAGGACTTCGGCGGCCAGGGCCTGCCCAAGACAATTGGCGCGGCCTGCGTGGAAATGCTCAACGCCGCCAACCTGAGCTTTGCACTGTGCCCGCTGCTGACCGACGGCGCCATCGAAGCCCTGCTCACCGCCGGCAGCGATGAGCTCAAGGCCAACTATCTCGAAAAGCTCGTGACCGGTGAATGGACCGGAACGATGAACCTGACCGAGCCCCAGGCCGGCTCCGACCTGGCGCTGGTGCGCACCCGCGCCGAGCCCCAGGAAGGCGGCAGCTACAAGGTCTTCGGCACCAAGATCTTCATCACCTACGGTGAGCACGACATGGCCGAGAAC
This sequence comes from Comamonas sp., assembly GCA_037968595.1. Classification (GTDB taxonomy): domain Bacteria; phylum Pseudomonadota; class Gammaproteobacteria; order Burkholderiales; family Burkholderiaceae_C; genus Comamonas. Next base: position 6,953 of record JBBKVU010000522.1, on the reverse strand, counting down.
ATCGTCCATCTGGTGCTGGCGCGGGTGCAGGGCGCGCCCGAAGGCGTCAAGGGCATCAGCCTGTTTGTCGTGCCCAAGTTCCTGGTCCAGCCGGGCGGCTCGCTGGGCGCGCGCAACGATGTGCAATGCGTGTCCATCGAACACAAGATGGGCATCAAGGCCTCGCCCACGGCCGTGCTGCAGTTCGGCGACGGCATTCAGGGCAGCGTTGCCGACAGCGCCGGCGCGGGTGCCGTGGGCTACCTCGTCGGCGAGGAAAACCGCGGCCTCGAGTACATGTTCATCATGATGAATGCCGCGCGCTACGCCGTGGGCGTGCAGGGCATCGCGATTGCCGACCGCGCCTACCAGCAGGCCGCGGCGTTTGCCAAGGAGCGCGTGCAAAGCCGTCCCGTCGACGGCAGCATCAAGGCCAGCGCGACCATCATCCACCACCCCGACGTGCGCCGCATGCTGATGGTGATGCGCGCCACGACCGAAGGCTGCCGCGCGATGGCCAGCACGGCCGCGGCGTCCTACGACCTGGCCCACCATCATCCCGACGCCGCACAGCGTGCCCACCACGCGGCGCTCTATGAATTCATGGTGCCGCTGGTCAAGGGCTACAGCACCGAGATGGCCCAGGAAGTCACGGGTCTGGGCGTGCAGGTGCATGGCGGCATGGGTTTCATCGAGGAAACCGGCGCCGCCCAGCATTACCGCGACGCCAAGATCCTGACCATCTACGAAGGCACGACGGCCATTCAGGCCAATGACTTCGTGGGCCGCAAGACGCTGCGCGACGGCGGCCAGACGGCGCGCACCTTTGCCGCGCAGATCGAGGAAACCGAGCAGCAGTTGCAGTCCTGCGGCACGCCTGCGGCGCAATCGGTGGCGCGCCAGTTGAAGGCCGCGCGCCAGGCGTTTCTCGAAGTCGTCGACTACATGCTGCAGAACGCCAAGCAGCAGCCGAACGCCGTCTACGCGGGCAGCGTGCCCTATCTGATGCTCGCCGGCAACCTGATGGCCGGCTGGCAGCTGGGCCGTGCGCTTTGGGTCGCCGAGCAACTGTTGCCCACGGGACAGCACAACCGCTTCCTGCGCGCGAAGATCGTCACCGCCCAGTTCTATGCCGAGCATGTGCTGGTCAAGGTCACTGCGCTGCGCGACAGCGTGGTGCAGGGCGCGGACAGCGTGATGGCGCTGGCCATCGACGACTTCTAAGAAGAAACACAGGAGACAAACATGTCGCAACTTCCCAAGGCACTGCAGGGCCTGTCCCTGCCGGTGATCGCCTCGCCGCTGTTCATCATCAGCAATCCGCAGATGGTGATCGAGCAGTGCAAGGCCGGCGTCGTCGGCTCCATGCCCGCGCTCAATGCCAGGCCAGCGGCCCAGCTCGAGGACTGGCTGGCCGAGATCACCGAAACGCTGGACGCCTACAACCGCGCCAATCCCGACCATCCGGCCGCGCCCTTTGCCATCAACCAGATCGTGCACAAGAGCAACGACCGGCTCGATCACGACATGGAAGTCTGCGCGCGTTTCAAGGTGCCCATCGTGATCACCTCGCTGGGCGCGCGCGAGGACGTCAACCAGGCGGTGCACGGCTGGGGCGGCGTGGTGCTGCACGACATCATCAACAACAAGTTCGCGCACAAGGCGATTGAAAAGGGCGCCGACGGCCTGGTGGCCGTGGCCGCGGGTGCGGGCGGCCATGCGGGCGGCAAGAGCCCGTTTGCGCTGGTCCAGGAAATCCGCCAGTGGTTTGACGGCCCGCTGGCGCTGTCGGGCGCGATTGCCTCGGGCGGCGCGGTGCTTGCGGCCCAGGCCATGGGCGCGGACTTCGGCTATATCGGCTCGGCGTTCATCGCCACCCATGAAGCGCGTGCCAGCGACGCCTACAAGCAGGCGATTGTCGAGGGCAACTCGGATGACATCGTCTACAGCAACCTGTTCACGGGCGTGCACGGCAACTACCTCGCGCCGTCGATCCGCGCGGCCGGCCTGGACCCGGAAAACCTGCCCGAGTCGGACCCGAGCAAGATGAACTTCGGCGGCGCATCGACCAAGGCCTGGAAGGACATCTGGGGCTGCGGCCAGGGCATTGGCACGATCAACGCCGTGACCAGCGTCGCCGAACGCGTGGCGCAGCTGCGCAGCGAATACCAGGCGGCGCGCGCCCGCCTGAAAATCTAGCACCCCCTGAGCGGCTGCGCGGCAGGGGCCGTCCCCCGCTTCCCCCTCTCAACCTTCGGTGGAGGGGGACGACACCATCGCTGCGGGGCGGCCCTTGCTCGGTGTCTCTGGGCTGTGGCGCGCCAGCTTCCAAAGCCAGTGCATATGGTCGAGCTAAGCAAACGCAGTACCCGAGCGTAGAGGTTATCTTTTTCCGGTCAAACGGTCCTTGAATTCAAGCACCCGGGTCACGGCCGCGCCCATGCCCATCAGCTGCTTGGCGGTGTCGGGCGACAGGCGCTGGATTTCATCGAACCAGGTCATCAGCCGGTCTATGAGCTCGTGCATGTCGCGCATGCGCTCCTGCGCATAGCGCTCGTCGTCGCTGGCCGGCTCTTCCAGCAGCGCGGCGCGCAGCATCGACTGCGTGGGCTCGATCTCGCGGCGCCGGCGCTCTTCGGCCAGCAGGCGGAAAATTTCCCAGACATCCTGCGGCGCATCAAAGTATTCGCGCCTGTCGCCCGGGTGGTGACGCAGATGCACCAGCCGCCAGGACTGCAGCTCCTTGAGGCCCATGCTCACGTTCGAGCGCGAGAACGCCAGGGCTTCGGCGATCTGGTCGGCATTGAGCGCCACGGGCGAAAGAAACAGCAGCGCGTAGATCTGGCCCACCGTGCGGTTGATGCCCCACCGACTGCCCATCTCGCCAAAGTGAGAAATGAATTGACGGTTGAGTTCTGGAAGAGGAGTGCTTTGCGTCATGAAGGCATTGTCCCTTTGTTGACTGGCTTTTCAGTACCTACTGGAACTTCAAAACATCTGAGTAGGGTCATTGAATGCGTGTGCTGCGCGCTCTTCAGCAGCGAATGCCGGAAAGGCGCAAAATGTCGACCGCATGCCCTGGGCCCTGGATTGGCAAACACATTCCAGCAACGAAGTCTCAAGGTTTGTGTCCGCCACTCTTCGCCCATTCAGCCACGCAGCCGCAGCCCGCGTTGTAGGTTGGCACCTTCTCGCGATCCATTTTTATGTCCTCTTCGTCACCTGCCTCGCGCAATGCAGTCATTGACTGTACCAAGGGCCTGGCCTGCGCCGCCATTGTCTGGCACCACCTGGCGTTCTACGGTCCCATGGCCGATGTGGTCGAGCCCTTGCTGCCCGCGCTGATCGAATGGCTGGATCAGGACGCGCGCATGGCCGTGCAACTGTTTCTGGTGCTGGCCGGCTACCTGGCCGCGGCCAGCCTCGCGCCCGCGGGCCTGGCACGCCACAGCGAAGTGCTGCCGCAGATTGCACGGCGCTTCGTGCGCCTGGTCGTGCCGCTGGCCGTGGCGCTGGTTCTGGCGGTGCTGGTCTCGACCTTGATAAGGCCATGGTTCGACCACGCCTCGATGTCGGCCGCCCCCAGCCTGTTCCAGCTGCTGGCGCACGCGCTGCTGCTGCAGGGCATTGTCGGCGAGGAGTCGCTGTCGGCCGGCGTCTGGTATGTGTCGATCGACTTCCAGCTGTTTGCGTTGACGGCACTGCTGTTTGCCATGAGCCGCTGGTTCAAGACCGCGCCCGATTCCGCAGCGCGCACCGGGCCCACGCCGGGTCAGGCCGTGGTGGTGCTGCTGGCCGCGGCCTCGCTCTGGGGCTTCAATCGCGACGCCGATTTCGACAACTGGGCGGTCTACTTCTTTGGCGCCTACGGCCTGGGCATGATGGCTTTCTGGGCGGTGCGCGCGGCGCGCCCCTGGGCCTGGAGTGCGCTGATGGCGCTGCTGCTGGGCATTGCACTGTGGCTCGAATGGCGCACGCGCATTGCGCTGGCCGGCGCCACGGCGCTGGCCCTGGTGGCGGTGATGCGCAGCCCCAGGCTCTTCAGCGTGTCGGGCCCGACGCGGCTGCAGCAGCTGGGCCAGATGTCGTATTCGGTGTTCCTGGTGCACTTTCCCGTGTGCCTGCTGGTCAACGCGGTGGTGACCTGGTTCTGGCCCGATTCGCTGGCCATCAATCTGGTGGGCCTGTGGGCAGCATTCGCGCTGTCGCTGGCCACAGGCCAGCTGCTGTATCAGCGCGTCGAGCGCCACATGCCCAGCTGGCAAGACGCGCTGCGCTGGCAGGCGAGCCTGGTGGGCACGGGCATGCTGATGACCTGGGTGACGGCCTGGACTTGAGCGCGATCCACGGCCATCAGTGACTCTGGATCAGAACGCGCCGCGCAGTGTCAGCATGAAGTTGCGCGGGTCGCCGTAGTAGTTGCCATTGACCAGCGCCGCGACCGAGCTGTAGTAGCGCTTGTCGAACACATTGTTGACATTCAGGGTCGCAGTCCAGTGGCGGTTGATCTGGTACTTGGCCACCGCGTTCCACACGGCTCTGCCGTTCATGTCGGCATACACGCTGCCAATCTGGCGGTAGCTTGCACTTTGCGCATCCACACCACCACCCAGCGTGATGGCGTTCAGCGCGCCAGGCAGGCGGTAGCTGGTCCAAAGCCTGAACAGGTGCTTGGGCGTGTAGGTGTTGAACACCATGCCTTGGCTGCTCACATCCCTCAAGTACTTGGTTTGTGTGAAGGTATAGCCGGCAAACAGATTCCAGTTCCTGGCGATCTCGCCGCTGACTTCCGCATCCAGCCCTTGGCTGCGTACTTCACCCGTGTCCGTGTAGCAGTAGTAATTGCTGCGGCATGTCGGGCCGGTGCTGTTGTCCACCTGAGCACGGTGCTTCTGGTCAATGCGGAACAAGGCAAGGGCGGTGTTTACCTTGCCATTCATCAATTCGCCTTTCAGTCCGGCTTCGTAGTTGCTGCCCAGAATGGGCTTGAGCATTGCACCGGCCTGATTCTGCTGGCTTTGGGGTTGAAAGATGTCGGCATAGCTGACGTAGGCAGACCACTGGGGACTGATGTCATATATCAAGCCCGCATAGGGGTTGACCTTGGCATTTTTGCGCGTGCGCTGCACAGAAGGCGCAGAACCCGCCGTGTAGGTGTCCCAGCCCATGCGGAACCAGCTTGCTCTGGCGCCGACAATCAATTTGAGCGGGTCTGCGAGTTGCAGCCTGAGCGCGGAATAAATCCCGAATTGTTCTCGTTTGCCTATGCCATCTTCGCGGTTGGCGGAATAGATCTCTGTATCGTCGGGCTCGCGGATGCCTGCGTCGTAGCCGTGGACGTTGAAGATGTTGTAGTTTTGCTTGTATCCGAAGCTGGTGTCGTTGCTTGCCTTGGCATAGTTGGCCCCGCTCACGATTTCGTGTTGCCGGCCCCATGCGTGGAAGGCGCCCGTGACATTCGCGTCGATTCCCGAGGTTTCTATGTCCGCGAGCGAACGCGAGACGATGTTCGCGCTTTGCAGCAGCGCCGGAACCACGGCCCGGTTGGCACTCGCATACTTCAGGTCATGGTCTTCCTTGATATGCACCGCCGTGACCTTGAGCTTCCAGTCGTCGTTGAATTGATGCGCGACATCGAAATACAGGCTGCGATTGCTGGATTCCTGGCGATTCCACAACGCTCCCAGATAGGTGGAGCGTGGAAGGTTCAGATCTGCGCCGGTGTTGAGCCGTGGCAAGCCATTCATCGTGGGGCGTCCCCTTGCATCCTCCGAACTGAATCCCACGTTGATGCGAGTGGCGGGTGACACGTCGTATTCCAGCGTGCCGTACAGCGTGGCATTGCGACTGTTCACATGATCGACAAAGGAGTGGTGGTCTTCATAATCGAGCAGCGCGCGACCCCTCAAGCTGCCTTCTTCGTTGAGCACCCGGCTGACATCGAGCTGCGCGCCATAGCGATCCCAAGAACCTGCGCGCGCTTGCAACGCCACGGTGTTTTCATGCAGCGGGCGTTTGCGCACCAGATTCACGGCGCCTGCAGGCGAGCCCTCGCCCTGCAGCAGACCTGCCGCCCCGCGCAGAACCTCGACACGGTCGATATACGCGATGTCGGATGAGTAATTGCTGGCGCGTCCATAGATGTCGCGGTTGAGCGGCACGCCGTCATACTGCACCGTGCCCAGCTCGAAGCCGCGCGAGAAGATGTATTTCCCGCCTTGGGGACTCTGTTGGATGGTGATGCCCGTGGTGCTGGCCAGCGCGTCATAGACCGATCCCATGTTCTGCTCGTCCATCCGTTGGCGCGTGACCACGCTGATGGCTTGGGGAATGTCCTTGACGGCATGTTCGCCCTTGAACAGGCTGGAGCGCCGCGCGGTGTAGGAGCCGGTGCCTTCGGTCACGGCACTGCGCTCGGCATTTGCCGTGACGGTCACCTCGCCAAGCCCAATTGAGCGCTGCGCGGGCACGGGTTGTATCACCAGCGTCCTGCCCTGCACATCGCCTTGCAGGCCGGTGCCCGCGAGCAGTGCATTGAGCGCGCTGCGCACATCGCGCACGCCCGCCACGGCGCGCCCTTGCTTGCCCTGCACCAGCTCGGGCGGAAATGCCAGTTGCAAGCCGGTCTGGCGCGCAATCACGGACAGCGCCGCGGGCAGGGGCTGGGCCGCGATGTCAAAGGAGAGGTCTTGCGCCAGCGCGGACTGGATGGCCAGCGCGAGGCCAAGGCCGATGACGGCGCGCGCCAGCGGGCTGCGGCGCGAGGGAAATTTCTTCTGCATGGCGAAAGTCCTGGTTGGTAGGTTATGCGTTCACTACCTGTAAGACCCGCGAGCCGCGAAAACCCTGAAAACTTTCTACAACTACCTTGCCGCGACTTCCACGCCGCCGTCGGCCAGCGTCTTCAGCCGCACCGGCAGCACGCGCGGCAGCGAGGCCAGCCAGTCGCCGGCATCGGCCACGCGCAGCTCGCC
>JBBKVU010000521.1:0-14406 GCA_037968595.1 Comamonas sp. | reverse complement strand
CCACAGCGCCGGCGAAAGGTATTGGCGGGCGCGCCGCAGCGGCCAGCGCCACGCTGGCCTGCGCGTCGCTGGCACCCAGATTGAACACCGACACCGCCTTGACGAGTTCGCCCGCCTGGTGGTTGAGCGCGCTGGCGGCGGCGGCCATTTCCTCGACCAGCGAAGCATTCTGCTGCGTGGCCTGGTCCATCTGCGTGACGGCTTCGCCGATCTGGCCCACGCCCGCGCTTTGCTCGCTGCTGGCGGCGCTGATCTCGCCCATGATGTCGGTCACGTTGCGGATTGCCTGCACGACCTGCGTCATCGTCTCTCCGGCCTTGTCCACCAGGGCGCTGCCCTGCTCCACACGCTCGACGCTGGCGGTGATCAGGCCCTTGATTTCCTTGGCGGCGTCGGCGCTGCGCTGCGCCAGGCTGCGCACTTCGCTGGCCACCACCGCAAAACCCCGGCCCTGCTCGCCCGCGCGCGCGGCTTCGACGGCGGCGTTGAGCGCCAGGATATTGGTCTGGAAGGCAATCCCGTCAATCACGGAAATGATGTCCGCAATCCTGGCGCTGCTGGCGTTGATGTTCTTCATGGTCTCGACGACCTCGGCCACCACCTCGCCGCCCTGGGCAGCCACCGTCGACGCGTTGACCGCCAGCTGATTGGCGGCGCGCGCGTTCTCGGCGTTCTGGCGCACGGTGGAGCCCAGCTCCTCCATCGAGGCGGCGGTCTGCTCCAGCGCCGACGCCTGCTCTTCCGTGCGCGCCGACAGATCGTTGTTGCCCGAAGCGATCTGCGCGCTGCCCGAGGCCACGCCTTCGGCGTTTTGCCGCACCAGGCTCACGGTATTGACCAGGCTTTGCTGCATCTTCTGCATGGAGCGCAGCAGTTGGCCGGTTTCATCGTTGGACTGCACCACGATTTCCGAGCCGAGATCGCCGCGCGCAATGCGGTCGGAGACTTCGACCGCACGGCGCAGCGGGCCAACGATGGAGCCGATGATGTTCAGCGCCATGAGAATCGCAACCAGCACCGCGATGCTCGCGGCAATCAGGATATCGCGTTCCAGCGCCTGGGCGCTGGCCTCGGCACGCTCGCCGGCCTCGTTGGCCTGGCGCTGCTGGAACGCCATCTGTTCCTGGATATCCGCCTGATAGGCGCGCTGCGCCGGGCGGAATTTTTCCTCGAGAAACATGATGGCTTCTTCGGTCTGGCCTTGCTGCAGCAGCGCCAGATACTGGTTTCCCGACTTGAGGAATTCGGTGCGCGAAGTCTGCATCTTCGCCAGGATGGCCTTGCCTTCGCTGGAGGTGATCAGGGTCTCCAGAATGTTGAACTGCGCCGCCACATCGGTGCGGGCCGCGGTGATGCGGTCAAGAGAGGACTTCTTGATCGCGCTCGACGTGAAAATCGCCAGGTTGCGCACCTGAATGGCCTGCTCGTTGACCTGATCGATCACCGTGTTCAAGGCCTTGGTCAGCGGCACGCGGCGCTGCAGCACGTCGGTCAGCTCGGCGCGCTGGCTGGCGGAGCGCCAAAGACCTATGCCCGCCAGAGCGACCAGCAACAGCACCAGAACACTGAATGCCACGATCAGTCGTGACGCGATTTTTAATTGGCTCATGGTTTGTCTCTCAAGGAAAAAATAGGTGCGCCACAGGCGCCGCCCCTGGAAAGAAGGGAAGCGAATTCATTGCGATGGGGATTCCCGCCAGCGGGAGGGTTGGCCCTGTCCGGGGCGACCGTGGCTCAGGTCTGGCGCGGGCCAGCCCTGTGCGTGCCGCAAGAGCGCCGGCGCAGGTTCAGCCTTCGCTGCGCCTGGCGCTGATGTGCGGGCGGGATGATTTGTTCCAGCGGAAGCGCGCAAGCTTCCACCAGGGGTAGGAAGACCGCGATGGGTTCCAGGGTGTCACGCGCCAGCGCAGCGCCATGCGGCTCGGGGCGGCGCATGGGCGCTGATCCGCCCGAACGGCGAAAAAGGGGAAAAGCAAGGCAGGTCTACTCCAGAAAGTGCCAGCAGCGCGGTTATCTTAGAATTTATAACAATAATTACAAGTGTAACACTTTGTGAAACACAGGGTAACAATCCATGGACAGCGACTGTCGCTTTAATTTGAGATGCGGCGTCGGCGCGATACACCGCCAGATACGGCAAGGTAGGCCGGCGCACCCGCATCCGCTCAGAAGCGATAGAACAAGCTCAAGGACAGGTGGCGCCGCGCGCTGCGGAAGTTGGCCGGCTTGCGCAGCGGCAGGCCCAGCATCAGCTCGCCGGAAAAACCGCGCCCGGCGCCGCCATAGGGCTGCGCGGCGCCGGTCAGCGAGCGCCCCGCGAGGGACTGCGCCGCCGGGCCGCTGACGCGTCCCGTGTCCAGCGCCACAAAGGCTTCGGCGCCGGCGCTCAACGCCACACCGAGTTCGTTGCGCCAGTACCGGCCGCGCTCGGCCAGCAGCGTGCTCTCGCCGTCAAAGCCGCGCACGGTGTAGCGCCCGCCCAGGCCGATACGGTCCTGCAGCGTCAGCGGCGTGGCATTCCACTGGCCATGCCAGGCCGTCGACCAACGCGCGTGCGCGCCGGCAAGCTGCAAGGGCTGGGTCAGCGCCAGGTCCGCGGTATGGATTTTCATGCGCGATGTCCCCTCCCCCCAGGGCTCCTCGGGGGCGCGCAGCGCGCCAAATGCGCCCGTGCCGCGCTTGAACGCCAGGCTGCCCTCGAACAGCGCGGTGCCCAGATAGCGGCGCTGCGCCAGGCCCAGCGCGTAGCCCGAAGTGCGCCGGCGCTGGACATCGATTTCCGTGTCGTCGACGGCATTCGACGATGCGCGGTGAAAGACCCGCAACTCGGCCGTGGTCCTGGCCGAAGCGCTGCGGTGAATCACCCGGCTGAGCTGAAGATCGAGCTGGCTGGATTCGCCGCTGTAGACATAGTCCTGGTAGGCGCCGGCCACATTCTGCTGGTACCTGTTGGACGCAGCCGTCATGCCCGCCTGCCAGTAGCCAAACGGCAGGGAATAGTGCAGCGTGGCGTTGCGCGTGCCGCGGCGCTCGCCTGTCGCCAGGCCGCGTCCCAGGCTCAGGTAAAGCAGGTCACTGCGCCGCAGCGGGTTGTCCCACGACAGCGTGGCCGTGCCCTGCAGCTTGCCTGTCGCGCGCGTGCCGCCGTTGTCCAGCGCCAGATGGAGGCGCCAGGCACTGGCCTGCCGGTAGTGGACCAGCAAATCGCTTTCGCCGGGCGCGGCGTCCTGGCCTTCGGCCGGAGCGATCTCTATGTCGGCTTCGGCCGTGGGAACGCGCTGCAGATTCTCCAGCCCCTGCTCGATATCGCGCAGCTGCAGCAGTTGGCCGGGGCGCGGCGGCAATGCGCCCAGAATAGATGCCTTGCCCGTGCTGTCGGGGCTCAGGCGCAGCGCGCGCACGGTGCCGGGCAGGAAGGTCAGCCCGAGCACCCCGTCCTGCAGGTTCTGCGCACCGACCAGCACGCGCGAGGTGATGAATCCGCGTGCCACGAGCGCATGCTGCAGGCGCGCCAGAATGACCTCGATTCCCTGGACGCCAATAGCCAGGGAACTTCTGTCGACCGCGGGCCCGTGAGGCGTATCGCCTGCAAGGCAAAGCACGGCGACTCCGAGGCCGGCAGCGCCAGCGTGCCGGGCCGCTGCATGCCGGGCAGCGCGTCAAGGGCGGGCGCCATGCGTTCGCGCAACGCCTGATCGCGCTGTTGCTGGCGCTGCAACTGTTGCTGCTGCAAGCGCAGCGCATCATCGGGCAGGGGCTGCGCCGCCGCCGCGCCGCTGTACACCATGACACACAGACAGACGGCGGCACCTGGGCATTTGCACATCACTGATCCCCCTCAATGGCCTGACTGATTGCCAGACTAGCCGAGCAATAGCCACCTCCTTGTAAGGACTCATCCGCCATAGCCACTTCACAAATGCCAACAGCGTCGACGGCGCGCACTGGCATGGCCGATGGCGGCCCTGGGGCTGCTAAGCTGGGCACCGGGCGCACAGCCCGCACGGAGGGTGACCATGCTGCCTGATGCCATTGACTACAGAATCCTGGAGTACCTGCAACAGCACGGCCGCAGCAGCGCCAAGGCGGTTGCCGACATCGTGAACCTGTCGCCCAGGGCCGCGCTGGCGCGCATACGCGCGCTCGAAGCCCATGGCCATCTGCGTGGCTATCACGCCGAACTCGATCGCGCGGTACTGGGCGCGCATGTCGCGGTGTTTGCCGAAGTCGCGCTCAAGGACCAGCGCCAGGCCAGCGTGCGCCTGTTCGAACAGCATGCGGCGGCCTGCCCTGAAGTCGTTGCCTGCCATCTGGTCAGCGGCCGCTTTGACTATCTGGTGCGTTTTTGCTGCCGCGACCTGGCCCACTACCAGCAGCTGACCGATGCCTGGCTCGATCAGCCGGCGCTGGGCATAGAGAAAATCGTCACCAGCACCGAACTGAAGACCGTCAAGGAGTTCCGCGGCTTTCCGCTTTTCCCCGCGCCCCGCCGAATGGGCTGAACAGCGCCCCGAGTTGCGCCGAATCGGCGGTGCGGGCGCTGCTTTTGCGCGTTTGCCGTGCGCCCGGCGGTCTAGACTGGGCTCAGGGCCGCGGCGCGGCGCAAGGCGAGGAGCACGCTATGACCAGGTACCTGGGTGTCACGGATCTGCAGCGCATGGTCGCGGAAATCGGCCTGCAAGCCATGCTGGCCGATATCGCCGAGTTCATTCGCGCGGACTTCCTGCGCTGGGAGAGCTACCAGAAGTCGGCGCGCACCGCCAACCATTCGCCTGCCGGCGTGATCGAGCTCATGCCGGCTTCGGACGAGACCTTCTTTGCGTTCAAGTATGTCAACGGCCATCCGCGCAATCCGCTGCAGCAATTGCCCACGGTGATGGCCTTTGGCGTGCTGGCCGAAGTCGCCACCGGCTATCCCCTGCTGCTCAGCGAGCTGACCATCACCACGGCGCTGCGCACGGCCGCAACGTCGGTGCTTGCCGCGAAGATGTTCGCGCGCCAGGGCAGCCGCAGCATGGCGCTGATAGGCAACGGCGCGCAAAGCGAGTTCCAGGCAATTGCCTTCATGGACGCGCTGGGCATACGCGAGATCCGCGCCTTTGACGTAGACCGCGAAGCCACCGACAGGCTGATGGCCAATCTTGCGCCCTACATCCGCGCCGGCCGCCTGCAGGTGATAGCGGCAAGCTCGGTGCGCGACGCCGTTGCCGGCGCCGACATCGTCACCACGCTGACCGCCGACAAGTCCCGCGCCACGATTCTCACCGACGACATGATCGTGCCGGGCATGCACATCAACGCCGTGGGCGGGGATTGCCCCGGCAAGACCGAACTGGACGCCCGCATTCTGGAAAGAGCCACCGTGGTGGTGGAGTTCGAGCCGCAAACCCGCATCGAGGGCGAGCTGCAGCAGATGCGCGCGGATTTTCCGGTGGTCGAGTTGTGGAAAGTCCTCAAGGGACTGGCAAGCGGCAGGACCGACGCGCGCGAAATCACCCTGTTCGACTCCGTGGGCTTCGCGCTCGAGGACCTCTCGGCGCTGCGCTATCTGCAGCAGCAGGCCAGCGCCATGAACATCGGCCAGGCGCTGGAAATCGTTCCGCGCCTGCACGACCCCAAGGATCTCTACGGCTGCGCTCTGGGCGCGGCGTCTTCTCCGGCCATCGCTGACTGAGGAGCACCACCATGGACCACGCCACCCAGAAGCTGCATCTGATCAGCGCCGAAATCGGTGAAGGCGCCGTCGACGGCGGCTGCAAGTACGGCGCCAGCGCCCTGCTGGCCGCGGGCCTGCTCGAGGCACTGGCCGATGCGGGCTGCGAAGTGCAGTCGCTGAGCACGGTCACCGCCGATCCCCTGCACGCCGAAGACCGCATGGACACCGTGGCCCGCTTCAGCCGCGCGCTGGCCGACGCGGCCGCGCACCGTCTGCGCAGCGGCACGCGGCTGCTGGTGCTGGGCGGCGACCATTCCTGCGCCATAGGCACCTGGAGCGGCGTCGCGCAGGCGCTGTCGCCGCAAGGCCGGCTGGGACTGATCTGGGTCGATGCGCATCTCGACGCGCATACGCCCGAGTCCTCGCCCTCGCATGCGCCGCACGGCATGCCGCTGGCGGCCTTGCTTGGCTATGGCAGCCCGGCCTTCACCGGCTTGTTTGGCTGGTCGGGCAAGATCCAGGCCGAGAACCTGGTCATCATTGGCGCGCGCAGCTACGAAAGCGCCGAACGGCGCTTGCTTGAAGCGCTGGGCGTGCGCATCTTCTACATGGAGGAAGTCGTGCATTGCGGCTTTGAAGCCTGTTTCGCCCAGGCCCAGGCCATCGTTTCCACGGGCTGCGCGGGCTGGGGCCTGAGCTTCGATCTCGACGGCCTCGATCCCGCCGATGCGCCCGCGACCGGCACGCCGGTGCGCCACGGCATCTCCCTGGCCGAGGCGCAAGCGGCGTTGCGCCGCTGTCACGGCGATGCGCGTTTTGTGGGCCTGGAGATCGCCGAGTACAACCCGCTCAAGGACTACGGCGCCAAGACCGCGCGCGCCGTGCAGGCGCTGGCGGTCGCGGGACTGGGCAGCGATCTCCAGGCGGTTCGCCCGGCGTCCGTCGCCCGATCCTCCTGAAGCTGGCGCTCAGACGCTGCCGTGCACCGGCAGGGCGCCGCTGCGCATGGCATTTGCCAGATCAGCCTGGACCTCGGCGCGGCTCTTGCCCTGCGCGGCCACCGGTGCGGGGTAGTTGCCGGGAATCAGCTGGTTCATCTTCAGGCCGGTCACGCCATCGACCGGGACATCGCCGGTGCGAATCGCTTCGGCAAGTTCGGCCTTGACTTGGTCGCGGGTCTTGCCTTGCGCCACCGCCTTGGCGGGGTAGCGGCCGGGGAAGATTTCATTGGCCTTGAGCCCGGACTCATTGTCGATGACGATGTCGCCGCTGCGCACGGCTTGCGCCAGTTCGGCCTGCACCTGATCGCGGGTCAGCGCGCCCGAGGCATCGGCGGCCATGGCCTGACCGGCAGTGAAGGCGGCAACGGTGACGGCGAGAATGGAGAGGTAAGTGCTTTTCATGGTTTGGTTCCTGATTCGTTGATTGGGGGACTGTTGTCCGGTCCATGGGATGAACTTTAAGATTTCCGTCATCAAAGATAAACAGTGCAAAAAGAATCCATGTGTTTCTAAAAATGAAATAATCGAGTTTTGACAGCCCAAGGCCTGACATGGACCGTTTGCTTTCAATGCGGGTGTTTGAACGCGTGGTCAACGAGGGTGGGTTCGCGGCTGCGGCGCGAGTGCTCGACATGTCCGCGCCCGTGGTCACGCGCCTCGTAGCCGACCTTGAAGACCATCTGGGCACGCGGCTGCTGCAGCGCTCCACGCGCCGCCTGTCGCTGACCGAAGCCGGCCAGAGCTATCTGAGCCGCGTGCGCAACATCCTGCAGGACATAGACGAGGCCGACGCCGTGACGCGCTCGCAGAGCACCGAACTCGAAGGCCTGCTGCGCCTGCACGCCCCGCCCGTGCTGGCCAGCTATGTGCTCGGGCCCCTGCTGGCCAACTTCAGGCAGCGCTATCCAAAGATACAGTTCGATGTCGAAGTGGAGTCGACCAACGAGCCGCCATTCGAGGAATTCGACATCACGCTGATGGGCACGGATGAAGGCTTCAACGGTGAAGTCATCGCGCGCAAGGTGATAGCCTCCGAAGCGATCCTGGTTGCTTCACCGGCCTACCTGCAGCGCCGCGGCACGCCGCTACAGCCCGAGGACCTGGTGCACCACGACTGCCTGCGCCTGAAGCAATCGAACGGCAGGCCGCGCGCCTGGCGCATGTGGTGCGAGGCCGAGCCCGACAACGCGCGCGAGATCTGCGTGACGCCGGTGATTGCCGCCAACCACACCGACACGCTGCTGCGCGCGGCGCTCGATGGCGCGGGAATCACTTCGGTGACGCTGGACACCGTCGCGCCCTATCTCACGCGCGGCGAGCTGGTGCGGGTGCTGGCCCCCTGGATCACGGGCCGGCTGGTGATGTACGCGGTGCTGCCCAGCCGCAAGTTCATTCCGCAGCGCACACGCGTCTTTCTCGACTACCTGGTGGAGCAGGCGCGCATGCAGGCCACCAGCGCCTTGCAGGCCTGCGCGGCGCGCCACCACGCCTGAGCGCCGCAGGCCTCAATGACAGGCGCAGGCCTCGCCATGCGCCGCGCCCACCAGCTCCTTGAGAATGCCGCAGCCCTGGTGCGCGTGGTCGCCGTTGCAGGCGCGGCGCAACTGCAGCAGCTGCTGCTCCAGGGCCTGCATGCTCTGCAGTCGGGCGCGCACGCGGCTGAGCTGGGCATCGATCAGCTGGTCCACATCCAGGCAGACATCCTGGGGGGCGTCGATCGCCGTGAGCAGGCGGCGCACGTCGGGCAGCGGAATGTCGAGCGCGCGGCAATGACGAATGAAGGCCAGCCGCTCCAGGTGCAGCGGCGCGTAATCGCGGTAGCCGTTGTCCAGCCGCGCCGGCTCGGGCCACAGGCCCTGCTTTTCATAGAAGCGAATGGTCTCGATGTCGACGCCGGTGGCGCGCGCCAGTTCCTTGATTTGCATGGGAGTCTCCGAATCGCTGCAGGGATGGCAAGACATTTCGCCCAGCCAGCTGACACTGTAGCAACTACAGAGTTCTCCATGCAAGCCATCTTCGAATCAACCCTTGCCCTCGACACCGTCAGGCCGGCTTTGCGGCATGCGCCTTGAGCACCACGGGCACCGACTTGGAGGTCGGCGTTCCCGCGCCAATGGCGGTGGAGGTGAGCGGCACCAGCGGGTTGGTCTCGGGGTAGTAGGCACCGATGTTGCCGCGCGGAATGTCGTAGGCGACCAGGCGAAAGCCGTCGGCACGCCGCACCTGGTCGTCGTCCCAGACCGTGAACATATCGACCCAGTCGCCGTCCTGCATGCCCAGCGCACGGATGTCCTCGGCGTGAATGAACACCACGCGGCGCTGGCCGAACACGCCGCGGTAGCGGTCGTCCATGCCATACACGGTGGTGTTGTACTGGTCGTGCGAGCGCATCGTCATCAGTGAGAACACGCGCTGATCGGGCCGGCGCGCGCTGGCGCGGTGCACCGGCGTGTCGCAGGGCACGGCATGGGTGAAGAACGTGGCCTTGCCGGCGGGCGTGTTCCAGACGCGCTCGCTGGCGGTGTTGCGCAGCCGAAAGCCGCCGGGCGTGGCGACGCGGGCGTTGAAATCCTGGAAATCGTCAAACACCTGGGCAATCAGATCGCGCACCCGCGCATAGTCCTCGACCAGCCACAGCCAGGGAATGCGGCTGCCCTTGGCACCGGCTCCGGTCAGCGTGGCCGCCGCCAGGCGCGCGACAATCGCCGGTTCGGACAGCAGCAGCTCGGACGCCGGCGCGTTGATGCCAGCGGACAGATGCACCATGCTCATCGAATCCTCCACCGACACGCTTTGCACGCCGCCGGCCTGCATATCGATCTCGGTGCGCCCCAGGCAGGGCAGTATCAGTGCCTCGCGTCCGTGCACCAGATGGCTGCGGTTGAGCTTGGTCGTCACATGCACCGTCAGATCGCATTGGCGCAGCCCGCGCCAGGTGGCATCGGTGTCGGGCGCGGCCGCGGCGAAGTTGCCGCCCAGCGCGAAGAACACGCGGCCGCCGCCGTCCAGCATCAGCCGTATCGCTTCGACGGTGTCCACGCCGTCGGCGCGCGGCGGCTCGAAGCCGAACACCTGCTGCAGCCGATCGAGCAGCGCGGCCGGCGGTTTCTCCCAGATGCCCATGCTGCGGTCGCCCTGCACATTGCTGTGGCCGCGCACCGGGCAGGCACCCGCGCCTTCGCGCCCCAGGTTGCCGCGCAGCAGCAGCAGGTTGACCAGCATCTGTATGGTGGCCACCGAATGCGTGTGCTGGGTGATGCCCATGCCCCAGCAGACGATGCTGCGCTGCGCGCCGATGTAGACCTCGGCGGCGGCGCGCAGCTGCGCTTCGCTCAGGCCGGACTCGCGCGCCAGCACTTCCCAGCTTTCGGCCTGCAGGTCTGCGGCCAGGGCCTCGAAGCCCGTGGTGTGCTCGGCAATGAAGGCGTGGTCCAGAACCCCGCCGCGCGCGGCCTCCTGCTCGAGCACATGCTTCATCATGCCCTTGACCGCGGCCAGATCGCCGCCGGCGCGCACCTGGAAGTAATGCGTGCTGATCGGCGTGGCGCTCATGGTCGCCATCTCGAGCTTGCTTTGCGGGTCCTGGAAACGCTCCAGGCCGCGCTCGTGCAGCGGGTTGAAGCTGACGATGCGCGCGCCGCGCTTGTGCGCCGCGCGCAACTCGCCCAGCATGCGCGGGTGGTTGGTGCCCGGGTTCTGGCCGAAGATGAAGATCGCGTCGGCATGCTCGAAGTCCTCGAGCGTCACCGTGCCCTTGCCCACGCCGATCTGCGCGCGCATGCCGTTGCCGCTGGCCTCGTGGCACATGTTCGAGCAGTCGGGGAAATTGTTGGTGCCGTACTCGCGCACGAACAGCTGGTAGAGAAACGCGGCCTCGTTGCTGGCGCGACCCGAGGTATAGAAGATCGCCTGGTTGGGGTCGGGCAGCGCTTGCAGCTGCGCGGCAATCAAGGCAAAGGCCGCATCCCATTCGATGGGCAGGTAGCGATCGGTCTGCGCGTCATAGCGCATGGGATGCGTCAGGCGCCCCTGGTCTTCTAACCAGAAGTCGCTTTGCGCCATCATTTCGCCCACCGTGTGGCGGGCGAAGAAATCGGGGCCGGCGCGCCGCGCCGTGGCTTCGGCGGCCACGGCCTTGGCGCCGTTCTCGCAGAACTCGAAGCTCGACGCATGGTTGCGGTCCGGCCAGGCGCAGCCCGGGCAGTCGAAGCCGTCGGGCTGGTTGGCCGACAGCAGGGTGCGCGCGCCCTTGAGCGCGATGTCGTTGCGCAGCAGCGTGTTCTTCACGCTGCGCAGCGCGCCCCAGCCGCCTGCCGGGCCGGGGTAGAACTCAATTTTTTGCTTGTCCATCGTGTCGCTGGTCTGGATTGAAGGGCGGCGCGCGCCGGCGCGCAATGGTTCAAATTATGCGGCCGGGCGCGCAGTCTCCGGCACAAGACCGCATTGCCGCCCGTCCCTTGTCGGACCGGTGTCTACGCCACGGCCTTCCTGGGCTCGACCAGCGGCACTTGGAACGCGTCGTAGCCAAAGCACCAGTCGGGGTTCTCGTTGCCGCGCAGCCAGGTGTTGTTGTGCGACACCAGTTGCACCTTGCTGGCACGCTGCGAACGGTTGGCCTCGTAGAGTGCGAAAGCGGTCTGCAGATCACCGGTGCCGACTTCCAGCAGGCAGCGCGTTAGCATGGCCGCATCCTCGATGGCCATGGCCGCGCCCTGGGCCATGTGCGGCTTCATCGGGTGGCAGGCGTCGCCCAGCAGCACCAGGCGGCCGCGGCTCCACAGCGGCAGCGGGTCGCGCTCGAGCAGCGGCCACTTGGTGACTTCCAGCGTGCCCTCGATCAGCGACTGCACGCCCGGGTGCCAGCCGTCGAACGCGGCGCGCATCTCGTCACGGCTGCTGGGCAGCCAGCTCTTGCTCATGTCCCAGGTGGGCTCGGGCACGCCGGTCACGTAGTAGATCTCGTCGAGCTTGCCGGTGTCGAAGTAGACCATCATGTGGCGGTCGTCGGTCCACCACTTGCAGCAGCGGTCGTGCGTGAAGCCCTTGACGCGCTCTATGGGAAACACCGCGCGGTGGGCTATGTAGCCGGTGTACTTGGGCGGCTCGGCGCCCAGCAGCGTTTCGCGGATGCGCGAGTTGATGCCATCGGCACCGATCACGATGTCGGCCTGGGCACTCGTGCCGTCGGCGAACTTCAGCTCGACGACATCGCCCCGGTCCTCGATGGAGGTGAGCCGCTTGTTGAATTCCAGCACGTCGCCCGTGACCGCCTTGGTCAGCAGTTCGTGGAAGTCGCCGCGGTGCACCGTGAGATAGCTGGCGCCGTAATGCTGGAGCGCGTAGTCGCCCAGCGGGATCTGGGCGATGACTTCGCTGGTCAGGCCGTCGCGGCTGTACCAGTAGTCGGGGTGGCAGCCCATGGCATTGAGCGCATCCTCGATGCCGATCTTGCGCATGATCTTCATCACATTCGGCCCGACATGAATCCCCGCGCCCAGGCGCGAGAAGCCCGGCGCCTGCTCGTAGAGCTTCACATTGAAACCTGCGCGCTGCAACAAGGCCGCGGCGGCCGTGCCGCCCAGACCAGCGCCAACGACGGCAATACGGGTGGTGTCCTTCATCTTCATGCTCCTGTGACGGCAAGATTGCCGGGGTTCAACATGGAAATGAAGTGTAGACACTCGATTAAAGAAAGTACAGCGCTGAAATACAAAACCGGCCTCAAGGGCCGGAAAAAGCGAATTCTTTGCGGGAAAACACTGAGAAAACGCGGTGAGCTTTTTGACTTCACGCGATTTCAGAATGGAAATTTGGTGTATTCCACCTGGGTTTATAAAGCGTATGCACTTAAGCAATCACTCAATAAAACGAGTCATTGAAGCATACTCGCCTGCCCCGCCGCGCCGCAGGAAATCTCCGCAAGCCGCGCTGTCCATGGCTTATCCTCGGCCGCAACCGAACATGACTGGAGTTGAATTTGGGTTGGCTTTACTTGCTGCTGGCGGGCGTGTGCGAAATCTTCTACGCCGCCGCCATGCCGCGCACCGATGGCTTCACCAAGCCCGGCCCCAGCGCGTTCTGCATCGTATTCATCTGCCTGAGCATGTACTTGCTGTCGATCGCCACGCGCACCATTCCCGTGGGCACGGCCTATACGGTCTGGGTGGGCATAGGCGCCGTGGGCACGGCGGTCTACGGCATTCTGCTGCTGGGTGAAGACCGCAGCCTGGCGCGCATCTTCTGCTTCCTGCTGATACTGGCAGGCATCGTTGGCCTCAAGCTGCTGTCCGCCGACAAGTAGCCCCGGCGCGCCGCACGGCCAGAGCGGTTTCTCCCTGACCAGCCCGGTCGAAAAGCGCTTCCAATGAACGTTTTTTGTGGAGGTGAGTGCAGCGCTCAGAGTTGGAGGACAGGCCGTCCATCCTTCGTCAGGCTCAGGACGAACGGTTTTTAGGCGGCGCGCTGGGCAGTCTTCGCCCGCCCCCAGCGTTCGCCCTGAGCCTGTCGAAGGGCGTTTCAGGGCGCGATGGCCACGACGAAACCGCTCTAGCCCGCGGCGTTATTCGACTGCGAGCCGCCGTCTATCATGCGGCGCAGCAAGAAGGCCACGGCCACGCGCTCGGCGGCATTGAAGTCGCCGTAGGTCAGCTCGGTGACCTGCTTGGCGTAGGGAACGACTTCGGCAATCAGCTGCTCGCCGGCCTTGGTCAGCTGGACCACGAGCTTGCGTCTGTCGGTCTTGTCGGCGGCAATGCGTATCAGCTTGCGCGTCTTGAGCCGCTCGATGATGCCGCGCATCGTTCCCTGGTCGATCGCCGTGGCGCGCACGATCTCGTTGACCGAGCAGGAGCCGCGTTCGTTGACCGCGTGCAGCACGACAAACTGCGTGGCCGTGAGCTTGGAATCGGGAATGATCTCGGAAAAGATCGCCGTGTGGCGCTGGTAGGCGCGCCGCAGCAGGTGACCGATCTGTGCAGTGAAATCGTAATCGAGCGGGGGCGCGCTGGATGCGCCATCGGAGCCGGGTTCAGTCATCGGTGAAGTCATCCATTGGCGTAACTGCAAAAGTATAGTCGCGACCCCGACGCTCAGGCTTTGCGCACGGCATTGAACACCGTCTCGACCATCCAGCGGCCCCAGCGCTCGCGCTCGCTGCCGGCCATCAGGTCCTTGCCGAAGAACGCGCTCAGCGTGTGGCGGTTGGACAGATAGAAGTAGCCCAGCCCCATCACCGAGATGTAGAGGTCATCGACATGGATGTCCTCGCGGAACACGCCCTGCTGCACGCCGGCCTCGACCGCGGTGCGCAGCACCCGGATCGCATTGGGCAGGAACTGCTCGAGTGCGGCCGAGTGTTTCACATGCTTGCCCTTGAGCAGGTTCTCGGTGTTGAGCAGGAAGATCAATTCGGGGTGCTGCTGGTAGTACTCCCACATGAACAGCACCACGTCGGCCAGCGCCTGGCGCGGATCGGCGTAGTCGACATGCAGGGCCTGCTCGGCCGTCACCAGCTTGCGGTAGGCGTCTTCAAGCACCGCGGCAAACAGCTTGTCCTTGTTGCCGAAGTGATAGTAGATCAGGCTCTCGTAGCACTTGGCCTGCTTGGCAATCGCCACCGTGCTCGCGCCGTCGTAACCATTGCGCGCAAACACCACTTCGGCCGCGGCGAGGATGGTTTCCTTGGTGGTCTTGCCGGCCTTGGCGGGCTTGGCCGCCTTGGCACCCTTGGCCGGGGCAGCGGTCTTGCGC
>JBBKVU010000520.1:0-3638 GCA_037968595.1 Comamonas sp. | reverse complement strand
CGCCAGGGCCACGCGCTGGCGCTGGCCGCCCGACAGATAGCGCGGCAAGGCGCGGCGCAGCGCCTGCAGATCGAACTGCTGCACCAGCGCATCGATGCGCGCCTGCTCGGCGTCGCTGGCGCGCTTGCCGTGACGGCACAGGCCAAAGGCCAGGTTCTGCTCCACGTTCATGTGCGGAAACAGCGCGTAGTCCTGGAACACCAGACCCACCTGGCGCTCGCGCGCCGGCAGGTCTATGCCCTGGTCGGTGTCGAGCAGCGCCCGGCCCGCGACGCGCACATGGCCCAGCACCTGCGGCGCCAGACCGGCAATCGCCATCAGCACCGTCGACTTGCCCGAGCCCGAAGCGCCTATCAGCGCGGTGCGCGCGGTCCGCGAGACAAAGCGTGCGTCGAGCACGAAGCTGCGGCCCGGCGAGTGCAGCGTCGTCTGTACGTGAAGATCAAGAACAGCGGTCATATCAATGCCTTGCCTGCAGCATGCGGCCGGAAACCACCAGCACCACCACGCAGACCACCGAGATCACCAGCGTCAGCCACAGCGCCTGGGCATCGTTGCCGGCCTGCACCGCGTCGTAGATGGCGATCGACAGCGTCTGCGTCTTGCCCGGCAGATTGCCGGCAATCATCAGCGTTGCGCCGAACTCGCCCATGGCACGCGCGAACGCCAGCATCAGGCCGGCGGCAATGCCGCGCACCGCCAGCGGCAGCGCAATGCGCAGGAAGATCTCGGCCTCGCCCGCGCCCAGCGTGCGCGCCGCATGCAGAAAGCGGCCGTCGACATCCTCGAACGCCGCGCGCGCGGCCTTGTAGATCAGCGGCAGCGAGACCAGCGAGGCGGCAATCACCGCGCCCTGCCAGGTGAACATCAGATTGATGCCGAACCAGCGGTCCAGATACTGGCCCAGCACGCCGTTGCGGCCTATAACCACGATCAGGTAGTAGCCCAGCACCGTGGGCGGCAGCACCATGGGCAGCATCAGCAGCGCGTCGACGAAATTCTTGCCGGCAAAGCGCCGCTGCGACATCCACCAGCCCAGGGCGATGCCGACGGCGCCGGCCAGCAGCGTCGCCAGCAGCGCAATCTTGAGAGTCAGCCAAAGAGGAGCAAGCAAGGGCAGGGATTCCGGTCAGGGCTTGGAGAAGCCGAAGCCGTCAAGTATCTGCTGACCGGCGTCGCTGCGCACGAAAGCAATGAAGTCCCTGCCCAGCGCCGCGTTCTTGCTGGCGGCCACCTGGGCAATCGGGTAGCTCACCGGCGTGCTCGTGGGCACGGTGAGCGCGATGCGTGTCTTGTCCTTTTCAATCAGGGCGTCGGTGCGGTAGACAAAGCCGGCATCGACTTCGCCGCGGGCGACATAGTTGAGCACCTGGCGCACGCTTTCGCCGTAGATCCACTTGGGCTCGAGCGCCGCCGTCAGGCCCGCTTGCTGCACCGCAGCCATGGTGTAGCGGCCCACGGGCACCGAGCTGGGCGTGCCGGTGGAGATGCGCTTGTAGCCCGCGCCGCCCAGGTCGGAGAGCTTTTGCGGCACGGCCGGGGCGCTGGCGGGAACGATCAGCACCAGCGTGTTGCGCGCGAAATCGGCGCGCGAGCCCGCGGCCAGCAGATTGGCCTTGGCCGCGCGGTCCATGGTTTCCTGGTCGGCCGAGGCAAACACGTCGACCGGGGCGCCCTGCTGGATCTGCGCGAGCAAGGGGCCGGAAGCGGCGAAATTGAACGTCACCTTGCTGCCCGGACGGGTCTTCTCGAACGCCTGGCCCACGGCCTGGAAGGCGTTGGTCAGACTCGCTGCGGCCGAGACCACGACTTCCTGCGCGTAGACGGCAACGGAGCCCAGCGACAGGGCGGCAATCAGGGTGGCTTTACCGAGCCGGCGGGGGAAAGCGTGCATCTCAGGTCCTTTGAAAACGCTATTCTAAAATGGAATAACGAAGCTGCGACAAAGCGTTGCAGATGTCCTGCCGATGCGCTCGGTCCGATGGCGCGAGTCACTCCCCCACAAGGTCCCTCCATGACAATGCTGCCCCCATCCGCCCCGATCGAAGTCCGCCCCATTGGCGTGGTGCTGAGCCCTTTCCAGACCCCGATAGGCATGCCCATCCAGACCGTTGCCGCGGCCAGCGCGCCGGCCCGCCTCGAAGTGTTTGCCGAGTACGCGGCCGGGCTCAGGGACATAGAAGGCTTCGAGTACCTGGTGCTGATCACCCACCTGCACCAGGCCACGGAGAAGCTCGAAGTGGTGCCGTTCATGGATGCACGCAGCCACGGCGTGTTTGCCACGCGCGCGCCCGCTCGCCCCAACCGCCTGGGGCTGTCCATCGTGCGCCTGGTCGCGGTGCAGGGCTGCTGCCTGCACTTCGAGGGCAACGACATGCTGGACGGCACGCCCGTGCTCGACATCAAGCCTTACGTGCCGGCGCTCGACGTGCGCGCCACCGAACGCATAGGCTGGTTCGCGCAGGGGCTGCAGCGCCTGCCGGCCACGCTGTCGGACGAGCGCATGCGCTGAGCATTGCTGCAGCCAGCGATCTTTAGCCGCTAAATAAGCCCCGGTCTAGGCCGGGCACAGCACGCGCAAGACCTTGGCCAGCGTCTTGACGGCCAACTCGAGCTCATGCGGAGCGTGCGCGGCAAAGCCCATCAGAAAGCCGGCCTCGTGCCGGCGCGAGGCATGCAGCGCGGTGAGCCCCAGCAGATCGATGCCGGCGCGGCGCGCCGCGTCCACGGCGGCGCGTTCGGGAATGTCGCGCACGAAGACGCAAGGCATCTGCATGCCGCCGGCCGGCACGCGCGGCGTGACGAACTCGGCCAGGTGTTCGCGCACCAGCCGGGCCAGCACGTCGCGCCTTTGTGCGTAGACCGCGCGCATGCTGCGCACATGGGCGCCGAAATGCCCGCCCTCGATGAAGCGCGCCAGCGTGAGCTGGGGAATGGGCGCGCTGTGGCCGTCCAGCAGCGTGCGCGCCACGGTCATGGGCGCGACCAGCGCCGGCGGCAGCAGCATGTAGCCTATGCGCAGACCGGGAAACATCGATTTGGTGAAGGTGCCGATATAGATAGTGCGCTGGTGCGGGTCCAGCCCCTGCACGCAGGACGTGGGCTTGCCCGCATAGTGGAATTCGCTGTCGTAGTCGTCCTCTATGATCCAGCCGTCGTTCTGCCTGGCCCATTCAATCACCGCCAGGCGCCTGTCGAGTGCCAGCGTGGCCCCGGTGGGAAACTGGTGCGAGGGCGTGAGAAACACCGCGCGCGCCGGCTCGCCGGCCGCAAGAAGATGCTCCACGCGCAGCCCGTCGTCATCGAGCGGCACGGGCACGCACTCCAGCCCGGCGGCATCGAAGGCCTTGCGCGCGCCGTGATAGACCGGGTCCTCGATGAAGATGCGCTCGCCCACATCGAGCAGCACCTGGGAGCACAGCGTCAGCGCCTGCTGGGAGCTGGTCAGCACCAGCACCTGATCGGGCGTGGCGCGCGCCCCGCGCTCCAGATTGATGTAGTCGGCAATCGCGCGGCGCAGTGCCTGCATGCCCTGCGGCGGGCTGTGCAGCAGCGCGCGCGTGCCGTATTCCTTGAGCACCTGACGCTGCAGGCGCTCCCAGGTGGGCAGCGGAAAGCTGCGCGTCTCGGGCACGCCG
>JBBKVU010000519.1:0-7266 GCA_037968595.1 Comamonas sp. | reverse complement strand
CCTGGCCGTGTACGCCGGCCTGGGCTGGGCGGCGCTGTTCGTCAGCGGCTCGCTCACGGCTTTCTTTGCGCTGGGCGCAGCGGCCATGGCCGCCTATGGCCTGCTCATTTTCTGGTCGGTGGCGTCGGGCAGCTGGTTTGCCCCAACCCGGCGATGATGCACGCCTGGCCTGGCTACCCAACTCCGGCAATCACGCGCCGTGAATCCTGTTTTCCACTTTGAAATCCCGGTTGCCGACCTGCAGCGCGCCATGAAGTTCCATGGCGCGGTGTTTGGTCATGCCTTCGAGCGCGCCAGCGTGGACGACAACGAGATAGCGTTCTTGCCCTATGCGCTGGATCAGGCCGTGCAGGCCGGCGGCGCCGTGCCGTATTCGCAGACCGCCGTCGCGGGCTTTGGCTGGGCGGCGGAGATGCTGGACTCCGAAGGCGATTGCATAGGTCTGCACACCCGCCTGGCGCCGGCCGCCGCTGCCGGCAGAGGGTGGCCGGTGCCCGGCATTCTTTAGCGGCTAAAAATCAAGCCCAGGTCATACGCTGCCCGGCACGCCCTGGCGGTCACGTCGCTGGCCGGGCTGCAGCTCGGCCAGCGTGCTCACCTCGCGGCAACGCGGGTCGATTTAGGCATCGGTCCAGCCCAGCAGCCTGGCCTTGCCGGCCAGGATGACCCGGTTGTGGAACGACAGCGATTGCGTGAACGTGGCCACGCCGCCGGGCAGGGCCTCGACCATGGCTACACGGTTGCGCCGGCGCTCAGATCGGCGGCAGCAGCTCCCCGTCCGGCAGGCGCACGAAAAAGCGTTTGTCGATCAGCACGTTCCTGGCGGTTTCCACCACGATGGCCGTGCCCGGGTCGGCTTCGCCCGCCACGTAGGAGGCGTAGTAGGCGATGTTGGGAATCGGCGGCGACGCGGGCAGGCAGCGCAGCTCGCCGCTGGCCAGGTGCTCGCGCAGCACCGGCAGCGGCAGCACCGCGATCGCATGGCCTTCGCGCACCAGGCGCAGCATCAGCGACAGTGAATTGCAGGAGTTGATGCCCTCGAACTCGACGTTGGCGCTGCGCAGCCATTGGTGCACGATGGAGTTCAGCGTCGAGGGCGGCGAGTTGGTCACCAAGGGCCACTGCGCCGCGATCTTCGGCGTGAACGGCGCGTCCGGCAGCGCCATCTCACTGGCCGCAATCCACGCGAAATCCACCCAGCCGAGCAGCTGGTCGACCACATGCGCGGCGGAGCTGGAATAGGTGTGCAGCGCCACATCGATCTCGCGCTTGCGCAGCTTCTCGCGCAGCACGCTGCCGACATCGATGGTGATTTCCACCACCAGCCGTGGATGCCGGCGCTTGAGCTGCCGCAGGATTTCCGACAGCGCCACCATTGCGGTGGACTCGTCCGAGCCCAGGCGCAGCACGCCTTCCAGCGGCGGACCCAGCCGGCCCATGCGCTCGAAATCCTGGGCCGCACCCAGCACTCTTTCGGCCAGCGTCACCGCGTCGCGGCCCTCGTGCGTGAGTTGCACGCGCTGATTCTGGCGCGTGAAAAGCTGCATGTTCAGCGCCGCCTCCAGCTCCTTGATGCGGCTTGAAATCGCCGGCTGGCTGAAATTCAGGTGCTCGGCAGCGGCATGGATGCTGCCCAGTTTGGCCGCCCAGAAGAAAGCTTCGATTTGTCTCAGGGTTGTCCGCATGATTCAGAAATCTTATCAACTATTGCTCAAATAAGGCGTTTTTCTTGCAGAACAGGCGCTGATAGATTGGTGGCTCATTCAATTTTCTGAGCCAGCCATGTACGTACTCAATGCCCTGCCGCCCTCCATCGACCCCGAATTGCTGGCGTTGCTGGTGCAGGCCGAGCCTGCCGTCATCGGCCACTTTCGCTACACCGGCTTCGTCAGCCCGGCAATCAAGGCGCATTTCCAGGACCGCCGCGTAGCCGGCACCGCCGTGACCGTCTGCGCCCCGGCCATGGACGGCGCCATGGTGCATTACGCGGTCGGCCAGGCCCGCCCCGGCGACTTTCTGGTCATAGACCGCTGCGGCGACGAGTCGATTGCCGCGCTCGGCGGCGCCGTGGCCTATGCGGCGCGCGCCGCGGGCGTGGTGGGCATCATCGTTGACGGCCTGGTGACCGACCTGGGCGAGCTGCGCCAGTACGGCGTGCCGGTCTGGTCGCGCGGCACCTCGGCCGTCACCGTCAAGACGCTGGGCCTGGGCGGCGAGTTCTGCGGGCACGTAAGTTGCGGTGGTGTGGGCGTGGTTCCCGGCGACGCGATCCTCGCCGACGAGAACGGCATCCTGGTGCTGCCCGCGGCCGACATCCAGGCCAGCGCCACGCGCGCGCTGCAGATGATGCGCGATGAAAAGAAGACCCTGGCGCGCATAGACGCAGGAGAGAAATACCCCGACATCATGGGCTCGACCCAGGTGATTGAAAAAGCCATCCAGGCAGCCAAGGCCGCGGCATAGCGCGCACCGGCCAGCACGCGTTCCACAGCAGACCGATTTTCCCATCCACCCTCAGGAGCTCCACCGTGTCGTCATTTCACTCCCCTAGCGCCAAGAACCTTTGCCGCCGCAGCCTGCTGGCGCTGTCATTGCTCGCCGTTGCCGGAATGGCGGGCGCGCAGCCGGCCTATCCCAAGGGACCGGTGACCCTGGTCGTGCCCTTTCCTCCGGGCGGCAGCGTGGACATGGTGGCGCGCAGCATAGGCAAGCAGCTCGGTGACGCCCTGGGCCAGACCTTCATGGTGGACAACCGCCCCGGTGCCTCGGGCAATATCGGTGCCACCGCGGTGGCCAACGCCAAGCCCGACGGCCAGACGCTGTTCGTCAGCAGCTCGGGCGTGATCACCGCCAACCAGTTCCTCTACAAGCGTCCGGGCTTCGATGCGCAAAAGGATTTGACACCGGTGATCCGCCTGGTCAATCAGCCCAACATCCTGCTGGTCCATCCTTCGGTGCCGGTCCAAAGTGTGCAGGACCTGATCAAACTGGCGAAGTCGCAGCCCGGCAAGATCAACATCGGCAACGCCGGCATAGGCACGGGCCAGGACATCGCCGCGCGCCAGTTCACTGCCGCCGCCGGGCTCGACATGCTGCATGTGCCCTACAAGGGCGGCGCGCCCGCGATGAACGATCTGCTGGGCGGGCAGATCCAGGTGATGTTCGAGACTTCTCCCACCGCCCTGCCCTATGCCAAGGAGCGCAACGGCAAGCTGCGCGCAGTTGCCATCACCAGCGCCAAGCGCTCGCCGCTGGTGCCCGACCTGCCCACCGTGGCCGAGTCCGGCGTACCGGGCTTCGACTCGATCACCTGGATTGGCCTGACGGCGCCGGCCGGCACGCCGCCGGCCATCATCGCGCGGCTCAATTCCGAGCTCAACAAGGCCCTCAAGGGCGAGATGGGCCGGAAGTTCGCCGAATTCAGCCTGGACCCGATTGGCGGCACGCCGCAGGAAATGGCGGAAATGATGCGCAAGGATTCGGCCAACTACGGCGCGATTCTCAAGGCTGCGGGCGTGGAGCCGCAGTAAGCAGCATTTCAACAACTGGCGAAGAAAGGCCTGCATGCAATACGTCCATCTCGGCAATTCCGGACTCGAGGTGTCCAGGATCTGCCTGGGCACGCTGAATTTCGGCTCGCCCGCGTGGCGCTCCTGGATTCTCGATGAGCAGGGCGCGCGCCCGCTGTTTCGCCAGGCCGTGGAGCTGGGAATCAACTTCTTCGACACCGCCGATACCTACTCGGGCGGCGAATGCGAGGTGGTCACGGGCAAGCTGCTGGCGCAGTTCTTCCCGGGCAGCCGGCGCGAGGAGGCGGTGATTGCCACCAAGGTGTTCAACCCGGTCGACATGGCGTTCGAAGGCGATGCGGCCGCCGATTTTCGCCGCCGCCCCAACAAGGACGGCCTGGGCCGCAAGCGCATACTGCATGCGGTCGATGCATCGCTCAAGCGCCTGGGCGTGGACTATATCGATCTCTACCAGATCCACCGCTTCGACCCGAACACGCCGCTGGAGGAATCGCTCGAAGCCCTGCACGACGTGGTCAAGGCCGGCAAGGTGCGCTATCTGGGAGCGAGCAGCATGTGGGCCTGGCAGTTCGCCAGGATCCAGCAGACCGCGCGCGAGCACGGCTGGAGCCGCTTCATCAGCATGCAAAACCACTACAACCTGGTCTATCGCGAGGAAGAGCGCGAGATGATTCCGCTGTGCCAGGACCTGGGCGTGGCGCTGCTGCCCTGGAGCCCGCTGGCGCGCGGCTTTCTCGCCTCGTCCGGCGACAAGCCCGGCACTTCGGCGCGCGCCGCCGCCGACCAGACCACGCAGCGCTTTTACGGCCGTGAGGCCGATCTCATCACGCGTTCGCGCCTGCATGTGCTGGCGGCTGAAAAAGGCGTGAGCGCCGCCACGCTGGCCTATGCCTGGCTGCTGCACAAGGGCGTTACCTCGCCGATTGCCGGGGCCAGCAAGCCCGAGCAGATCGAGGAGGCGGTGCGCGCCACCGCGGTGGCGCTCACGCCCGAGGAAGTCGCGCAGCTCGACAGCGGCTACGAGCCGCGCCCCGTGCTGGGGCACAGCTAGCCGCGGCGCTCGGCGCCCACCCTGTTTTTTTCGTTTTCTCCACGTGGATTGCCCGATCCGCGTGCCGGCGCTCGCGCGCCGCATTTCAAGCTTCATCAGGAGACAAAGCATGGCCACCCCTCACCATCTTCAAGGCATTTATTCGCCTGTTCTGACGCCGTTCAAGGCCGATCTTTCGCCCGACAGCGCCGAGTTCGTGCGCCATTGCCAATGGCTGCTGGGCCAGGACGTGGGGCTGGCGGTGTTCGGCACGAACTCGGAGGCGAACTCGCTGTCGGTCGGAGAACGCAAGCAGCTGCTCGACGCCCTGCTGGAATCCGGTGCGCCGCCCGCGCGCCTGCTGCCCGGCACCGGCTGCTGCGCGCTGACCGACACGGTGGAGCTCACGCGCCACGCGACGGCGGCGGGCGTGGGCGGGGTGCTGATGCTGCCGCCGTTCTACTACAAGGGGGTGTCCGACGACGGCCTGTTCCGCAGCTACGCCGAAGTCATCGAGCGCGTGGGCGACAGCCGGCTGCGCGTCTATCTTTACCACATCCCGCCCGTGGCCCAGGTGGCCATCAGTCTGCCCTTGATAGAGCGTCTGCTCAAGGCCTATCCCGGCACGATTGCCGGCATCAAGGACAGCTCGGGCGACTGGAGCAATACCGAGGCCGTGCAGCGCGAATTCGGCGCCCAGGGCTTCGATGTGTTCGCGGGCAGCGAAGTGTTTCTGCTGCGCACGCTGCGCGCCGGCGGCGCGGGCTGCATCACCGCCACCGGCAATGTCAACCCGGCGCCCATGGTGGAGCTGTTCAACAGCTGGACCCAGGACAACGCCGATGCCCAGCAGGCGGCGCTGGACGCCACGCGCGCCATCTTCCAGCGGCACAACATGATTCCAGCCATGAAGACCGCGGTCGCGCGCTTCAGCGGCGTCGATTCATGGCGCACGCTGCGCCCGCCGCTGACGGCGCTGTCCGGCGCGCAGGAGGACGCGCTGGCGCAGGCGCTGGAGCGCCACGGCTTCCAGATGGAAGGAGTCAGCGCATGAGCCAGGATCAACTTGCGGCCCTGCCCGTGCACCAGCTGTCGCGCATGATCGCGCAGCACGAGATCTCGCCGCTCGAACTGGTGGATTCCTGCCTGCACAACATTGCGCGGCGCGAACCGAAGCTGCAGGCCTTTGTCGTCGTCCATGCCGACGCCGCGCGGCTGGCGGCGCAGGCGGCCGAAGCCGCGATCCGCGCCGGCCATGCGGTCGGGCCGCTGCACGGCATTCCGATTGCGCTCAAGGACCTGATAGAGATCGAGGGCCAGGTCTTCACCGGCGGCAGCCAGGCCTTCAAGGACCGCCTGGCCACGCGCAGCGCCACGCTGGCGCGCAAGCTGATCTCGCAAGGCGTGATCGTTCTGGGCAAGACACATACCGTGGAATTCGCCATGGGCGGCTGGGGCACGAACACGCTGCGCGGCACGCCCTGGAATCCCTGGGACATGCACCTGCAGCGCACGCCCGGCGGCTCGAGCAACGGCTCGGCCGTCGCCGTGGCCGGGCGCCTCGTGCCCTGGGCCGTGGGCACGGACACCGGCGGCTCGATACGCATGCCGGCCTCGTGGTGCGGCATCACCGGCCTGAAGACCACCATAGGCCGCATCAGCGGCCACGGCATACAGCCGCTGAGCCCCACGCTAGACACCCCCGGCCCGATGGCGCGCTGCGTCGAAGACGTGGCCTTGCTGTATGCCGCCATGCAGGGACAGGACCCGCTTGATCCGCTGACGACCGGGCTTTCCTATGTCGATCCGCTGGCCGCGCTCAAGCGCGGCATCCGCGGCCTGCGGCTGGCGCGCATGCCCGACAGCGAGCGCAGCTATGCGACGGCCGAGGTGCTTGATGCCTATGACGAATCGCTGCGCGTGCTGCAGTCGCTGGGCGCCGAGATCGTGACGCTGGAGCTGCCTTTCCGCTTCGAGGACGTAGCGGCCTTCAACATGCGCATCATGGCCGCCGAAAGCTATGCGCTCTACCATGCGCTGATCGACGACGCCAGCGCGCCGCTGGACCCCGATGTGCGCCCGCGCATCGCGGCCGGGCGCGACATCAGCGCGCGCGCCTATCTCGAAGCCATGCAGCAGCGCAATGTCATGAAGCAGCAGTTCGCGCTGGCCATGGACGGCATCGACGCCCTGCTCACGCCCAGCACCATGACCACGGCCTTGCCGCTGACCGCGGTCGACCAGACCAAGGCGCCGGCGCACTACACGCGCTTTGGCAACTATCTGGATCTGTGCGGGCTGTCGCTGCCCAACGGCTTCGACGCGCAAGGCCTGCCGACCTCGCTGCAGATTGTCTGCCGCGGCCAGCAGGAAGACCTGGCGCTGCGCATAGGCTGGGCCTGCGAGCAGGCGACAGCCTGGAACGCGCGTCTGCCCGCGGGCCTGGACTGACGCCGGCCGGTCCGATGGCTCAGGGCTTGATGCCTCGGGCCAGCTTTTCGGCGATGTCGTCGAGCACCGGCAGCAGATCGGCCACCGAATCAATCACATAGTGCGCTCCCGCCGCGCGCAGCTTGGCGGCGGCGGCTTCGCGGCGCGCCTGCTCTCTGCTGATCTGCATGCCGAACTGCGCGAAGCGCCGCACGACGGCTCCCATGGGCGCGCAGGAGCCGAAGTCGAGAATCGTGCCCGCCCAGTCGAAGACGA
>JBBKVU010000518.1:0-3232 GCA_037968595.1 Comamonas sp. | reverse complement strand
GCCTTCACTGCGTCGGCATTCATGCCCAGGATGGCGGCCCTGGCCGGTCATTCGCTGGGCGAGTATTCCGCGCTGGTGGCCTCGGGGGTGCTGACGCTGGCCCAGGCCGCTCCGCTGGTGCGCCTGCGCGCCCAGGCCATGCAGGAGGCCGTGCCTGTGGGCACCGGCGCCATGGCCGCCATCCTGGGCATGAATGCCGACGCAGTGAAGGCCAGCTGCGCCGAAATCACTGCCAGCCTGGGCGGCGCTGAAGTCGTCGAGGCGGTGAATTTCAACGATCCGTCGCAGACCGTGATTGCCGGCAGCAAGCTGGCCGTAGAAAAGGCCTGCGAGGCCCTCAAGGCCGCGGGTGCCAAGCGCGCGCTGCCGCTGCCGGTCTCGGCGCCGTTCCATTCGAGCCTGATGAAGCCGGCGGCCGAGAAGCTGCGCGTGGCGCTGGCGCAAACGGCGTTTGCCGCGCCGCAGATCTCGGTGATCAACAACATCGACGTCGCGGTGCAGACCGACGCCGAGGCGATCCGCGATGCCTTGTACCGCCAGGCCTTCGGCCCGGTGCGCTGGGTCGAGTGCGTGCAGGCCATGAAGGCCCGCGGCATCACCCATCTGGTCGAATGCGGCCCGGGCAAGGTGCTCGCGGGCCTGACACGGCGCATTGACGCCGAACTCGTGGGCGCAGCCCTGTACGATCCGGCCACGCTGGCCGAAGTGAAGGAATTGTTGGCATGACAGAAACCAAGCCCCAAATTGCTCTTGTGACCGGTGCCACGCGTGGCATTGGCGCAGCCATCGCGCTGGAACTGGCCGGTCGCGGCTACCAGGTGGTCGGCACCGCCACCTCCTACAGCGGCGCCGAACGCATCACAGAGGCACTGGCGGCCTTTCCCGGCTGCCGCGGCGTCAACCTCAACGTCACCGACGGCGCGGCCGTCGAGGCCTTGATCGACGGCATCGTCAAGGCCCAGGGTGGCCTGCATGTGCTGGTCAACAACGCGGGCATCACGCGCGACCAGCTGGCCATGCGCATGAAGGACGAAGACTGGGATGCGGTGATTGACACCAATCTCAAAGCGGTCTTCCGCGTCAGCCGCGCCGCCATCCGTCCCATGATGAAGCAGCGCTTTGGCCGTATCATTTCCATCACCAGCGTGGTGGGCGCCTCGGGCAATCCCGGTCAGGCCAACTACGCCGCTGCCAAGGCCGGCGTTGCCGGCATGACGCGCGCACTGGCGCGCGAGCTCGGCAGCCGCAACATCACCGTCAACTGCGTGGCCCCCGGTTTCATTGAAACCGACATGACCGCGCAGCTGCCGCAGGAGCAGCGCCAGGCGCTGCAATCGCAGATTGCCCTGGGGCAACTGGGTCAGCCGTCCGACATCGCACATGCCGTTGCCTACCTCGCATCCACGGGTGCGGGCTATGTGACAGGCCAGGAATTGCATGTCAACGGTGGCATGTACATGTAATTGTCAAGAGTCACGCCGTATGTCCGAGCGGCAAGTTGTGCAGGGGTTTTGCCCTGAGCAGCTAGAATCGCGGATTCATTCACAACCCCCAGAGGGAAACCATGAGCGATATCGAAGCACGTGTCAAAAAAATCATTGCCGAACAACTTGGCGTGGAAGAGTCTCAAGTCACCAGCGAAAAGGCCTTCGTGGCTGATCTGGGTGCAGACTCCCTGGACACCGTGGAACTGGTGATGGCTTTGGAAGACGAGTTCGGCATCGAGATCCCCGACGAAGACGCCGAGAAGATCACGACGGTGCAAAACGCCATCGACTACGCCAATACCCACCAAAAGGCCTAAAGGCCTGCGCACACTGCGCGTTCAGTAGAAAGTTTTACGCATGAGCCGTCGTCGCGTTGTCGTGACCGGCCTGGGTTGCATCAGCCCCGTGGGTAACACGGTGGCGGATGCCTGGGCCAATATCTTGGCCGGCCAGTCCGGTATTGACCTCATCACGAAGTTCGATACCTCGAACTTCTCCTGCAAGATTGCAGGCGAGGTCAAGGGGTTTGATGTCGAGTCCTACATCAGCGCAAAAGATGCGCGGGGAATGGACAGCTTCATCCACTATGGCATTGCGGCTGCGGCGCAAGCCGTGCAGGACGCGGGCTTGCCTACGGGCGATGCCTTGTCCGACGAACTCGCCACACGCATAGCGTGCGTGGTGGGTTCAGGCATTGGTGGCCTGCCTCTGATTGAAAACACCCAGATCGAACTGGGTAACCGCGGCCCGCGCCGCATCACGCCGTTTTTCGTGCCCGCGTCCATCATCAACATGGTGGCCGGACATGTGTCCATGCGTTTTGGCTTCAAGGGGCCGAATATCGCTGTGGTCACGGCATGTACCACCGGCTTGCATTGCATCGGTGAAGCGGGTCGCATGATCGAGTACGGCGACGCCGACGTGGCGATCGCTGGCGGCACGGAAGCGACAGTCTCGCCTTTGGGCGTCGGCGGTTTTGCCGCGATGCGCGCGCTTTCCACGCGCAATGACGATCCAAAGACCGCTTCGCGCCCCTGGGACAAGGACCGTGATGGTTTTGTGCTGGGCGAGGGTGCAGGCATGCTGGTGCTCGAAGAGTACGAGCATGCAAAGGCCCGCGGTGCCAAGATTTACGCCGAACTGGCAGGCTTCGGCATGAGTGCCGACGCCGGTCACATGACGGCGCCCAACATGGACGGCCCACGCCGCGCCATGCTCAACGCCATGCGCAATGCAGGAATCAACGCCGACCAGGTGGATTACCTCAATGCCCATGGCACCTCCACGCCTTTGGGCGACCTCAACGAGACCAACGCCATCAAGGCGGCGCTCGGCGACCATGCGAAAAACATGGTGGTGAGTTCGACCAAGTCGATGACCGGCCACCTGCTTGGTGGCGCGGGCGGCATCGAAAGCGTGTTCACCGTGCTCGCGCTGCACCACCAAAAGGTGCCGCCGACCATCAACATCTTCTCGCAGGATCCGGAATGCGATCTTGACTACTGTGCAAACACCGCACGGGACATGAAGATCGACGTGGCGCTGAAGAACAACTTCGGTTTCGGCGGGACCAACGGCTCGCTGATCTTCAAGCGGATCTGAGTACTTTTCAGCCGCTGCACCATGCCCAGGCGCCGCTCTCCCGCACATGTGTCGGTGAGTCGGCGCTTTTTTCATGGAGCCTTGCCATGACCCGCAGCGCGCCGCCCGGCGTGCGCTATGCGCTGGCGCGGCCGCCTTCGGCG
>JBBKVU010000517.1:0-5322 GCA_037968595.1 Comamonas sp. | reverse complement strand
GTGCGCGGCTTCCTGGAACCGCTCGGTGCCACGCTGGAGCAGCCCGCCATCGTGCGCGATGCCGTGGGCGAACGCCTGGTGGTGGGCAAGGAACTGTTCCAGACGGCCGCTGGCGAATGGAAGGTGCTCAAGCGCGACCGCGAGCAGTTCCTGCCGCTGATGGCACAGGCATTGCTCAATCCCGATGAAATCTGG
Organism: Comamonas sp.; assembly: GCA_037968595.1. Taxonomy (GTDB): domain Bacteria; phylum Pseudomonadota; class Gammaproteobacteria; order Burkholderiales; family Burkholderiaceae_C; genus Comamonas. Next base: position 5,127 of record JBBKVU010000517.1, on the reverse strand, counting down.
GTGCGCTTGGAATGGATGTATGCGCAGGAGCGGGCCGTGGTGCGCCGGCGTTATATCGCCCGTTTCGCAGTGGAGGGGCAGGAAGTGCCCGCGCTGGTGGTGTTCGAGCGCGGCGACGATGGCTGGGCTGGCATCACCGCTTTTCAAGGCGCGGCGCAAAGTGCCGACGATTGGCGCGTGGGCGTTCGGCTCTATGCCCGCGACCAGGAATAAAAGAACCCAGCACGGCGCCACATGCTGGGTTCCTCCGGGGGTAGGGTTGGTGGACCTGGCGCGGCCTTCTCCCCCGATGAGTTGTCACCATTCTAGGAGATTTGATCTATGGCCGGAAGCCGTATCACTTATGTCATCGAAGACACCGCGCTGCGAGCCATGCTCGAGCGCCAGGCTCAACCGGCCACCGGCAAAGACAGCCTGGCGCCGCGCCTGGGGCAGTATCTGCAGAATTCCACACGAGCGCGCTTTAAAACCGAGACCAAGCCGGACGGTACGCCCTGGAAAGAGCTCAAGCAGTCCACCATCCGGCGCAAGAAATCCCACGCCGACAAAATCCTGACGCTGCGTGGCAACCTGCGCGACTACATACGCTGGCAACCTCTGGACGACAATGGAGTGGAGGTCGGAACCAATACCGAATACGCAGCCATCCACCAATTCGGCGGCGAGATTCAGCAGCCCGGGCGCCAGGCGACCGTGCGATACCGCAGCGTGGCAGGCCGAGTACTGTTCGCAGGTAGAAAGCACAAGCGGGCCACTGAGCGCATGGTCAGCATCCCGGCCCACACCGTCAACATTCCAGCGCGCCCATTCCTGGGCATCAGCGCAGAGGATGATGTGCAGATCAAGGTGAGAATTCGGGAGTGGCTGGAGGAACGATACGGGCGCTGAACTGCCCTGGCGCCTCAAGTAGTTCCCTCGTCCACAAGACGCCAGCCGCGCCGCCGCCGACCATGGCGGCATGCCTTCTCCCACAGCCCGACACCAAAGCCACGCAGCCCAGCCCACCGCAGCCATTGCGGTAGCCGTCTGCACGTATCAGGTCCCACAGACCCCCGGCGATGACGGGCTGACGCTCATTCAATTCACACCTGTCGGCGAGTTCCTGCCGAGTGACGGCCGCAAGCTGGATGTGCCGACCTGGCGCATAGATGCCGCCAGCGCCCAGGCGGTGATCGCCCGCCATGCGGCACGCGCCCAGCCCGTGGTCATCGACTATGAGCACCAGACCCTCCACAAAGAAAAGAACGGCCAGCCGGCCCCCGCTGCAGGCTGGCTCAAGGAATTACGCTGGGTTGACGGCGAGGGCTTATTCGGCGCTGTAGCGCTGACCGCCAATGCGCGCGCCGCCGTCGATGCCGGCGAATACCTCTATTTCAGCCCGGTTTTCGAGTACGCCAAGACCGACGGCACAGTGCTGGCCGTCCACATGGGCGCGCTCACAAACAACCCCGGCATCCATGGGATGCAACCCCTTTCCCTGCTGGCTGCTGCAACGGCGGCCTTTCTTCCCGCCCCCCACCCACAGGAGCAATCCGTGAATCCCCTGCTCAAAGCACTGCTGGCCGGCCTAGGCCTGCCTGAGACCACCACCGAAGACGCCGCCATTGCCGCCCTGACGGCGCTGGGCCCACTCCAACCCTTGCAAGACCGCGCCGTGGCCGCCTGCACGGCCTTGAACCTGCCCACCGATGCGTCAGCTGAAACCTTGACGGCCGCGTGCTCCAGCCTGCGCACAGCCGGCACGCCCGACCCGGCCAAGTTCGTACCCGCGACCGTGGTCGAAGAAATGAAGGGCCAGCTGGCTGTGCTGACCTCTCAGCACCGCGCACGCGAGATCGACGACTTGATCAAACCTGCATTGGCCGATGGCCGCCTGCTGCCAGCGCAGGAACCATGGGCGCGCGATCTGGGCAAGACCAGTGTCGCTGCGCTCACCGGCTATCTGAGTACCGCCCAGCCCATTGCCGCGCTTACCGCCACGCAGACACAGGGCCAAGCGCCCGTCCTGGCCGCTGGCAACGCGAAGCTGTCGGTCGATGAGCTGGCGGTCTGCACCGCCATGGGTTTGTCGCCCGACCAGTACAAGGCCGGCGCTGCCGCCTGATCCCAGCCACTACCCGCAGAGAGCCTCATGACCGCACTCACCCAAGACCGCAACACACTGCGCCGTGATGGCGCACAGATAGAGCCGCCGCTGGCCGCCAATGCCCGCATCTTTGGCGGTGCCCTGGTTGCTATCAACGCCGCCGGCTTCGCCGTTTCAGGCATTACCGCGCTCGGCCTGGTCGGCGCCGGGGCAGCCCTGCAGCGCGCCGACAACACGGGCGGCGTGGCCGGTGCCATCCGCGTGCGTCTGTCCAAGCAGCCCCATCAGTTCGGCAATTCGGCCGCGGCCGATGCCATCACCCTGGCCGACTTGGGCAAGGACTGTTTCATCGTCGATGACCAGACCGTTGCCAAGACCGATGGCGCGGGCACGCGCAGCCGTGCCGGTCGTGTGTTTGACGTGGATGCCGATGGCGTCTGGGTCGACTTCCGCTGATTCGCCAGCCTCTCCAGGAACCCTCAAAAAATGATCATCAATCACAGCAACCTCGCCATCCTGAATCAGGCGTTCAGCGGCGCTTTCAAGGGCGGCCTGGCCATGGCCACCCCCATGTGGAACCAGATCGCCACGCTGGTGCCCAGCAGCACGGCCGAGCAGAAATACGGCTGGCTCGGCAAGTTCACCAAGTTCCGCGAATGGGTCGGCGAGCGCCAGTACCAGAACCTGGTGCAGCATGACTACGCCATCAAGAACAAGACTTTTGAGAACACCGTCGAGGTCAGCCGCGACGAGATCGAAGACGATACCTACGGCGTCAATACTCCGGTCATTCAACAGCTAGGCCAGGACGCGGCCCTGCACCCCGACGAATTGGTTTTCGACCTACTCAATCGGGGCTTCAACACAGCTTGCTTCGATGGCCAGTACTTCTTTGATTCTGACCATCCGGTGGGCATGCCTGGCAAGCAAGTCAGCGTGAGCAACTTCCAGGGCGGTACTGGACCCGCATGGTTCCTCCTGGACACCAGCAAGGTGCTCAAGCCGTTGATCTATCAGAAGCGCCGCGACTACGCCTTCACCGCCAAGACCAGCCTGACCGACGACAACGTGTTCTCGCGCAATCAATTCGTCTGGGGCGCGGATGGACGCGGCAATGCGGGCTTTGGCCTGTGGCAAATGGCGTTCGCATCCAAGGAAGCGCTGGACATGCAGTCCTACGCGGATGCACGCGCACAGCACCAGAGCATCGTCGGTGACAACGGCAAGCCTTTGGTCATCAACAGCAAGGAGCTGTGGGTGCCCCCAAGCCTGGAACAGCGAGCGCTGGAGGTCGTGCAGGCCGAGCGCTTGGCCAACGGCGCCTCCAACGTGATGCGCAACCTGTCCAAGGTTGTGGTCTGCCCCTGGCTGGCCCAGTAACGCCCCGAATCCGCAACCCTCTTTCAAGGACTGCAACACCTATGGCAACCCGAAAAATTACCCCTACTGTCAAAGACCAGCCATCGGATACCCAAGCTGCTCAATCTGGCTCCACGCGCCAGGCGCTGCAAGTGATCAGCAAGCGCGACGGCTTTCGCCGTGCTGGCCGCGAATGGCACGGTACGACCACCGTACAGGCGCAAGACCTGACCGGCAAGCAGCGCGCCCAACTGGAAGCCGAGCCCATGCTGGTGGTGCTGGAGCTGAACGTGCCGGCAGAACCGGCAGACGAGTTGATCAACTCCCACGAGGGCGGCTCTGAGGCAAGCAATGCTGTCGGCGGTGAAGGCAACGCGGCCGGCGCCACCGGGCAAGACTGAGCACGACCATGGCCTACATCACCCCCGCTGAGTTGGCTGAGCGCCCCGGAGCCCGGGAGATTGCCCAGGTGGCAAGCCTGCAGCATCAGATGGTGACCGACGATGCGCTCATGGACGCCACGCTGCGCGGCACCGACCGCAGCAGCTGGTCGCCCGAGGAGCAGGCCGCAGCTGATATCGCCCTGGCACGCGTACTCGACGCCACGGCCGAAGCGGGGGCGCTGATCGACGGCTACCTGGTGCAGCGCGGCTATCAGCTGCCGCTGGAGCTGCCGCCCGCCAGCACGGGCAAGAGCGTGCTCACCGCCTGGGCGCGCGCCATCACTCGCTACCTGCTCAACAAGGACCGGGTGACAGACGCGAGCAAGGACCCCGTGGCGCGCGACTACCAGGACGCGCTGAAGTTGCTCGGCCTGCTGGCCCAGGGCAGGTACAGCCTGGGCGTCGCTGACCCCGAAGCCAGCTCGCAGGCCGGCAGCACCGATGTGCGCTTTTCGGGTGAGGCGCCTGTCTTCGGCCGCCAGCAACTGCGCGCCTTTCGCTGAGGTACGGCGATGAACCTGTCCCCTGTTGTCGCCCGCTTGCAGGAGCGCCTGTCTGATCTGAGCTTGCGTGAGATAGCGCAAGCACCCGGGCTGGACGAAGCCATGCGCAGCAACAAAGCGGCCCCGGCCGTGTATGTCCTGCCGCTGTCCGAGCGCGGCATTGCGCTGGACAGCACCGGCCCGGTCGACCAGATCGAGCACCGCCTTTTCGCTGTGCTGATTGTGCTGGCTATCGGCAGCAGCAAGGGTCTGGTCGACCTGGCCACGTTGCGCCTGCGCATCAAGAAAGCGCTGGTGGGCTGGGTGGCTGAAGAAGACCCCGGCGAGCCGATCACGTTCCAGGGCGGCGAGCTGGTGGACCTGCCAGGCAACGGCACCCAGTGGTGGTCCGACGAATTTTTGATGATTGGTTATTTCAGGAGCGAAGAGTGAGCAAGACCCATGAAAAAACAACGCCCGCGCAGCAAGCCCCAGCCGCCAGCGGAGCCGGCAATCTGGCCGTGGTTCAGCCCGCGACGTCCGCTTCGGCGCCGCAGGTCGAGCCGGAACAAGACCGTGGTCGCGGTGGCCTCTACACCAACGTCAACGGCGTGCGTCAGCGCGTCGGCGGCACCCACCGTGCATCCGTGAACAAGGACAAAGCAGCATGAGCAAACCCCTCTTCATAAAGAAACTGGCCTTGCTGGTGGCCATCGAGCAGGTCGTGGGCACCATCGTTGTCCCGGTGGCCGCTGAT
>JBBKVU010000516.1:0-3125 GCA_037968595.1 Comamonas sp. | reverse complement strand
GGCCATGCCCGCCACCATGGCCATGGGCTTTGGCATGGCCGCCGCGGCGCTGCCTTCGCCGCCGGCCGCCATGGCCTGGCCCATCTGGTACTTCACATAGTCGTTGAGGTTGCCGATGGCGCCCATGCTCGAGCGCTTGTCGATGGCCTGCTCGACTTCGGGCGGCACCGAGACATTCTCGAGAATGAAGCTGCTGATCTCCAGGCCGTACTTCTCGCGCATCGCGGGGTTGATCAGCTGCAGCAGCGCCTCGCCCAGGTCGCTGTAGCGCGTGGCGACATCAAGCACCGGAATCTGCGCCTTGGCCAGGGCCTCGGTGAACACGCTGATGATGCGCGAGCGCATGGTGTCGGCGAATTCGTCGAGGCGGAAGTTCTGGTCGGTGCCGGCGACTTCCTTGAGGAACTTCGGGGCTTCGACAATGCGGAAGTCATAGGAGCCGAAAGCGCGGATGCGGACCACGCCGAAGTCCTTGTCGCGCATCATCACCGGGTTGGCCGTGCCCCATTTGTTGCCGGTGAACAGCCGGGTGTTGAGGTAGTAGACATCGCACTTGAACGGCGACTGGAAGCCGTACTTCCAGCCCTGCAGGGTCGACAGGATGGGGACGTTCTGCGTGCTCAGCGTGTGCTTGCCGGGCTGGAACAGGTCGGCAAATTGGCCGGCCGAGACAAACTGCACCTGCTGCGACTCGCGCACGATGAGCTGGGCGCCGTTCTTGATTTCCTTGTCTTCGTCGGGCCAGCGGTACGACAGCGTGTCGCGTGAATCGTCGGTCCATTCGATGACCTCGATCAGTTGCTTGGTGATGATGTTCAACAGACTCATGGCTGGCCTTGGCAGAGTGGAAAACGTGCCGTCCATTGTAGGGCGACCCACGGCGGCGCATGCCCATGGGGGCAGGCGCGGGCGGCAAACCCGGGCGCCGACATAAAATCACGGTTTACGCGCACCGCGCGCGCACTTACCGAAGCGCAGGACCGGCCTGCCGCAAGCTCAAAAAGTCATGCTGACATTCCAACAAATCATTCTGAAATTGCAGTCTTACTGGGACGCCCAGGGCTGCGCCCTGTTGCAGCCCTATGACATGGAAGTGGGTGCGGGAACCTCGCATACCGCGACCTTCTTGCGCGCCCTCGGCCCCGAGCCGTGGAAGGCCGCCTATGTCCAGCCCAGCCGCCGCCCCAAGGATGGCCGCTATGGCGAGAACCCCAACCGCCTGCAGCATTACTACCAGTTCCAGGTCGTCCTGAAGCCGGCGCCCGACAACATTCTCGAGCTCTACCTGGGCTCGCTTGAAGCCCTGGGTTTCGATCTGAAGAAGAACGACATCCGCTTTGTCGAGGACGACTGGGAAAATCCGACGCTGGGCGCCTGGGGCCTGGGTTGGGAAGTCTGGCTCAACGGCATGGAAGTGACGCAGTTCACCTATTTCCAGCAGGTCGGCGGCATCGATTGCAAGCCCGCGACCGGCGAAATCACCTATGGCCTGGAGCGCCTGGCGATGTATCTGCAGGGCGTGGACAACGTCTACAACCTGCAGTGGACCGACACGCTGACCTACGGCGACGTCTACCACCAGAACGAAGTCGAACAGTCGACCTACAACTTCGAGCATGCCGACGCCGACTTCCTGTTCACGGCGTTTGCCGCGCATGAAAAGCAGGCCCAGAACCTGATCGAGCAGTCGCTTTCGCTGCCCGCCTACGAGCAGGTGCTCAAGGCCGCGCACAGCTTCAACCTGCTGGACGCACGCGGTGCGATTTCGGTGACCGAGCGCGCAGCCAATATCGGCCGCATCCGCAACCTGGCGCGCACCGTCGCCAAGGCCTACCTCGACAGCCGCGCGCGCCTGGGCTTCCCGATGGCGCCCAAGGCCTGGGCCGAGGAAGTGCTGGCCGACCTGGCCAAGGCCGAGCAATCCGCCGCCGCCAAGAAGACCGCCTGAGCCGCCGCGACAGAGATAACACCATGAACCACTCGAATCTTCTTGTTGAACTGTTTGTTGAAGAACTGCCCCCCAAGGTCCTGCAAAAGCTCGGCGACGCGTTTGCCGGCGTGCTGTTCGACCAGCTCGCGGCCCAGGGCCTGACCAGCGCCGAGTCGCGCCTCACGGCCTATGCCTCGCCGCGCCGCCTGGCCGCGCACATCACCGATGTGGCTGCGCAGGCCGCCGACAAGGCCGTGTCGCAAAAGCTGATGCCGGTGAGCGTGGGGCTGGACGCCGCCGGCAACGCCACGCCCGCCCTGCTCAAAAAACTGCAGGCCCTGGGGGCTGATGCCTCTGCCGTGCCCGGTTTGAAGCGCGCGCAAGACGGCAAGGCCGAGGCGTTGTTCTACGACAGCACGGTGACTGGTGCCACCCTGACCGAAGGGCTGCAAAAGGCGCTGAATGAGAGCATCGCCAAGCTGCCCATCCCCAAGGTCATGAGCTACCAGCTGGAAAGCGGCTGCGAGCTGCCCGGCTGGAGCAGCGTGAGCTTTGTGCGCCCGGCCCATGGCCTCGTGGCAATGCACGGCAGCGAAGTGCTGCTGCAGCTGCAAGCGCTGGGCCTGAAAGCCGGCAACATCACCCACGGCCATCGCTTTGAAGCGGCCGTGGACCCGCTGGTGCTCAAAGACGCTGACAGCTATGCCGAGACGCTCGAGAAAGACGGTGCGGTCATTGCCAGCTTTGACGCCCGCCGTGCCGAGATCGTGCGCCAGCTGGCGGCTGCCGCCGCAAAGGTGGGCGGCGATGTGCAGCCGATCGAAGACGACGCCCTGCTGGACGAAGTGACCGCGCTGGTGGAGCGGCCCAATGTGCTGGTGTGTGAGTTTGAAACGCAGTTCCTCGACGTGCCGCAAGAGTGCCTGATTCTCACCATGAAGGCCAACCAAAAGTACTTCCCGTTGATGGATGCGAGTGGCAAACTCACCAACAAGTTTTTGGTGGTCAGTAATATCAATCCGACCGATGCCAGTGCCGTCATCGGTGGCAACGAACGTGTGGTGCGTCCTCGTCTGGCCGATGCCAAGTTCTTTTTCGATCAGGACCGCAAGAAGACACTGGAGTCGCGCGTCGACGGGCTGGATAAAGTGGTTTACCACAATAAACTGGGAACCCAGGGCGAGCGCATGCAGCG
>JBBKVU010000515.1:0-3330 GCA_037968595.1 Comamonas sp. | reverse complement strand
GCATGCCCAGGTCGCGGCCAACTTCCGGCAACTGATTGCCGGCTGGCGCGCCAGCCGCGCGCCGGCCGGCATGGAACAACAAGGCGCGCTGCGCGCAGGAGCCACCGCATGAGTCTGCTCGTCAAGGCCCAGCCGGGCCGCATCGTCACCGACATCACGCCCGCGTCGGCGGGCTGGCGCCACATAAGTTTCAAGGTGCTGCGCCTGCAGCCGGGCGAGGAGGAAGCGCTGCAGACCGGTGCGCTCGAGCTGTGCCTCACGGTGCTCGCGGGCAGCGTCGATGTGCGCGTCGGCGGCGTGCTGTACAGCGCGCTGGGCAACCGCGCCTCGGTGTTCGAGGAACGCGCGCCCGCGGCGCTCTATGTGCCGCCGGGCCGCGGCGTGCATATCAGCGCCTCGGCCGAAGCCGAAGTCGCGCTGAGCCTGGCACCGGCCAAGGGCCTGCTGCCCGAGCGCGTGATCGCGCCCGCGCAGATGAAGCGCAGCGTGCGCGGCAAGGGCAGCAACACGCGCTTTGTCTGCGACATCCTGCCCGAGTCCGAGCCGGCCGAAAGCCTGCTGGTGGTCGAAGTGATCACGCCCGCGGGCAACTCGTCGAGCTATCCGCCGCACAAGCACGACAGCAGCGATCCGGCCCAGCCGAACGCCGAGACCGTTCTGGAGGAAACCTACTACCACCAGATCAACCCGCAACAGGGCTTTGCGTTCCAGCGCGTCTACACCGACGACCGCTCGCTGGACGAAACCATGGCGGTGGAACACCGCGACACGGTGATGGTGCCGCGCGGCTACCACCCCTGCGTCGCGCCGCACGGCTACGACCTGTACTACCTCAACACCATGGCCGGACCCGAGCGCCGCTGGGCCTTTCGCAACGATCCGGCGCACGAGTGGATGTTGGCGGCGACCTGAATCGCGACAAGACGGACCGTTCCCCGGATGGGCGGGAAAAAACACAAAACCAAGGAGACAAGACATGAAGAAGCGGCAATTCATTGCAGCCATGGGCGCGGCCCTGATGACCACGGGCATGGTGCAGGCACAGACGGCTTTTCCGGCGCAGCAGGCCGTCAAGTGGGTCGTGCCCTATGCGCCGGGCGGCACCACCGACGTGATTGCGCGCAATCTCGCCATCGGCATGTCCAAGGAGCTGGGCCAGACCGTGGTGGTCGAGAACAAGCCCGGCGCGGCCACCATCATCGGCGCCACGCAGATCGTGCGCTCGGTACCCGACGGCTATACGGTGGGCACGGCCGATTCGGGCACGCTGGCTTTCAACCCGGCGATGTACCGCAGCCTGAGCTACGACGCGCAAAAGGACTTCAGCTTCATCGGCGGCCTGGGCCGCATGCCGCTGGTGCTGGCCGTGCACCCCGATTTCCCGGCAAAGAACATGCGCGAGTTCCTGGAATATGTGCGCAGCCATCCGGGGCAGGTGACTTCGGGCTCGTCGGGCCCGGGCTCGCCGCTGCATGTGGCGCTGGAGCTGTTCAAGCAGCGCACCGGCAGCAACCTGCTGCACGTGCCCTACAAGGGCTCGGCGCCCGCGCTGCAGGACCTGATGGCCGGCCAGGTACAGACCATGTTTGTCGATCTGCCGCCCAGCCTGTCGATGATCAAGGGCGGCAAGCTGCGCGTGCTGGCCGTGGCCACGCCACAGCGCATGGCCATCCTGCCCGATGTGCCGACCATGGCCGAGGCCGGTGTTCCCGGCTTCGAGGCCTATGCCTGGCAAGGCTTTGTCGGCCCGGCCAAGCTGCCCGCGCCCGTGGTCCAGCGGCTCAACAAGGATTTGAACGCGGCCCTGGCCCAGCCCGCGCTGCGCGCCAAGTTCGAGGAAATCGGCATCCAGCCCATGGCCATGACGCCGCGCGAGTTCGGCGACTTCGTGCGCAGCGAGCAGAAGCTGTGGAGCGAAGTGATCCGCTCGGCAAAGATCCAGCTGGATTGAGTTCGCGGCGCGCAGGAATAAAGAGGAGACAGACATGAAGCATTCCCTGAACCGCCGGGCTTTTGCCCAGCGCCTCACGGCCATCGCGGCCGCTGCGAGCCTGCCCGTCTGGGCGCAGACCGGCGCCTCGCCGGCCGGCGGCTACCCCCAGCGTCCGGTCGAGCTGATCGTGCCGTTTGCCGCGGGCGGCGGCACCGACGTGCTGGCGCGCGCCATGGCCGAGACCATGCGCCGGCATTTCCCGCAGAGCGTGATCGTCATGAACCGCGCGGGCGCCAGCGGCGCCGTGGGCTGGTCCGAACTCGCGGCCGCCAAGCCCGACGGCTACAAGCTGGCGATCATCACCGTCGAGATGACGATGATTCCGCACATGGGCCTGACCAAGATCACTTCCGACGACGTGGTGCCGATTGCGCGGCTGAACGCCGATCCGGCAACGATTGCGGTGCGCGCCGATTCGCCGTTCAGGACGCTGGAAGACTTTCTGGCCGCGGCGAAGAAGAACGTCGGCGGCGTGCGCATAGGCAATGCGGGCCCGGGCTCGCTGGGCCATCTGGCGGCGGCGGCGCTCGAGGACAAGGTGGGCGTGCAGTTCAACCACCTGCCTTACCGCGGCGCCAATCCCGCCGTGCTTGACCTGCTGGGTGGCCATATCGAAGCCGTGGCGGTGACTCCGGTCGAAGTCGCGACCTATGTGGCGGCGGGCAAGATCCGGCCGCTGGCGATCATGGGCGACAAGCGCATCCAGGCCGGCTGGGAACAGGTGCCCACGCTCAAGGAGCGGGGCATAGACCTGGTGATAGGCGGCTGGCGCGGCCTGGCGGCGCCAAAGGGAACGCCGCCCGAAATCATCCAGCAGTTGCGCACGCTGATGGCGCGCACGCTGCAGGAACCCGATCTGCGCGCCACCATGGCCAAGCAGAACATGGGCGAAGGCTATCTCGACCAGCCGGCATTTCTCGAAGTGATTGCGCGCGACAACGCGACGTTCAAGCAGCTGGTCAACAAGCTGGGAATCAAGGCCTGAGCTTCTGGCTGATCTCTGCATAGCCCGGCGCCCGGATGGATGCCGGGCTGTTTTTTTTGAGGACAGGTCGTTCACCCTTCGACGGGCTCAGGGCGAACGGTAAAACCGTTCGTGGTGAGCCTGCCTGGCCGGCCGCGTCGCACCATGAACGGCCTGTCCTCATGCCCCTGCCGCCTCTCAACTTGGCGCAAACCCCTTGGCAAACACCTCCCGAACCCACTCGACAAACACCGCCACCGCGCGCGGTACATGGGCGGAATAGGGGCGCATCGCGTAGATGGTGTCGCTGAACGCGCCCATGGGCCGCCACTGCGGCAGCACCTGCACCAGCTGGCCCGCGGCCAGCTGGTGC
>JBBKVU010000514.1:0-5993 GCA_037968595.1 Comamonas sp. | reverse complement strand
GATGCGCCCCGGGCGCGCATTTGCCTGGCGCACGGCCTCGGCGCCGTCGGCCGCAATGGTCTCGACGCTGGGGCTGGTGCGCACCCATTCGGACATGGGCGCCGCGACGCCATGGATATCGGAAGTCAGCGGCGCATCCAGTTGCAGATGCTCGACCGCATGGTCGCCAACGATGTTGACGATGCCCGAGCGCGCCTTTTTCGCGTTGTGCAGATTCGCCAGGCCGTTGGCCAGGCCCGGGCCCAGATGGAGCAGCGTCGCGGCCGGCCGGTCGGCCATGCGGTAGTAGCCGTCGGCCGCGCCCGTGACCACGGTCTCGTGCAGACCCAGCACGCAGCGCATGCCATCGATCTTGTCGAGCGCGGCGACAAAGTGCATCTCCGACGTGCCGGGGTTGGTGAAACACATATCGACCTGGTGGGCCAGGAGGGTGTGGACTAGCTGTTCTGCGCCGTTCATGGGAAAGCCCGGTAGTAAAAGTAAAAAGCGGCCGCATGCGGCCGCGCGAAAGTGGGCGCCCCTAGGGCGCCCTGGTCCACAGGCTCAGAAGACGTGGCGTATGCCCAGATCGAAGCCCGAGGCATTGCCGCCGAGCACCGGCACCGGCCCCTGCTCGGCGCCCGAACTCACGGGCAGGCGCAGCGCGCCCTTGTTGGTGACATGCGCATAGGTGCCGTACAGCGTGGTGCGCTTGGACAGCGGGTGTACATAGCCCACGGCCAGCTTGCGCGCCGCGCTGTCGGCAGCGTCGTTGCGGTGCAGCTCCATGTAGCTCACGGGGATGTAGCCCGTGCCCGCGGAAATCCAGGCGCCCAGCTGCCAGAAGCGGCCGCGGCTCGTGCCCGACAGCGCGGCCACGGGAATGCGGGTCTTGTTCTGCCCGACCAGGGCCATCAGCCGGTGGCCCTGCCACTGGTAGGCACCGCCGATGTTGGTCTGCACGAAATCGCCCACGGCCGCGTTCTTGGTGGTGGCCGAGGCCACGGCGACATCGAAGCCGGCGCCGCCATAGCCCAGGCGCCAGGCATGGAGGTTGCCGTCGCGCTTGGTGGCATCACTGGTGGAGTTCTCGCCCGCGGCCAGCATGCCCTGGAAGAACAGACCCTTGCACTGGAACGTCGTGCAGCCCGGCGAGAAGTAGCCCACGGAATTCGAAGCGCGAAAGCCCGTGGCCGTCGTGCCGTTGAGCACATGGCCGCTCATGCCCACGCCCACGCGGAACGGATCGAAGGCAAACAGGTTCCAGAACGCCGGCGTGTAGTCGCGGCCCAGGCGCAACTGGCCCCAGTCCTTGCCTTCGAGATAGACATAGGCCTTGCGGTTGAACGTGATGCCCCCGTTGGCGTTCACCGCGCCCGAAGGCTGATTGTTGGTGTTGCTGGCCTGGCCCGTGCCGGTATCGGTATTGAGCCCGGACTCCAGCTCGAAGCCGGCCCACAGGCTGTCGCCCAGCGACTCGCGCCCCTTGAAGCCCAGGCGGCTGGCCTGGTTGCCGCTGGACGTCAGCATGCTGCGCGAGCCCGCGCCTTCGCCGCGATAGGACGAAAGCGCCATGTCGACCACGCCATAGACGCTGACGCCTGCTTGCGCGGCGCCCGCCGGCGCGGCGCCCTGCGCAAACGCCAGCTGCGGCGCCAGCACCAGCGCACTCCACAGTAGTTTCTTGTTCATCACCGTTGTCTCCGTTGGAATAATGATTGGCACGCGAAAGCTGCACCTCGGCTGGGCCGAGGCGCGAAAACACCGGGGAGCCGGTCTTATTGGGGCTGGTAATTGATGGACTTGAGCAATGCCGCCTGCTGCTGGTGGGCTTGCTTGAGGTCGGCCATCAGTTCGTCCGAAGTGAAGACGCCGGGAGCATCCATGCCCATTTCCCGCACGCGTGCCTGCACCGCGGCCTGCTGGAAGTGCTTCTGGGTCAGCTCGCGGATCTTCTGCTGGACTTCCGGCGGCGCATCGGGGCGCGACCAGACCGCAAACCAGCCGGCCTGGGCCAGCTGCGGGTAGCCCAGTTCCTTGAACGTAGGCACTTGCGGCAGCTCGGCGATGCGCGTCGGGTAGTTCACGGCAATTGCCTTGATCTTGCCGGCCTTGATCAGCGGCAGCGAGCTGGGCAGGCCGTCGAACATCAGCGGAACATGGCCGCCCATCAGATCGGTCAGACCCGGCGGCGAGCCCTTGTAGCCCACATGCTTCATCTCCACGTGGGCCAGCTGGCCCAGCAGCATGCCCGAGCTGTGGCCTTTCATGCCGGTGGCGTAGGACGCGAAGTTGAGTCCTTCCTTTTGCGTTTTGGCATAGGCCAGCAGCTCCTGCAGGTTGGCCGCAGGCACATCTTTGTTGGCGACCAGCACCAGGCCGGTACGGCTGATCTGGGCCAGCGGCTTCAAATCCCTGAACGGCTGGTAGTTGACCTTGTAGGCCAGCGGCGTCTCGCTGACGATGCCGCCCTGTATCACCAAAAAGGTATGGCCGTCCTTGCCATTGGCCAGCAGGTCATTGACCGCCAGCACACCGGCGGCGCCGGGCTTGGACTCGACGATCACGGGCTTGCCCAGATCGTGCTGCAGACCTTCGGCCAGCAGCCGGGCCAGGGAGTCGGCGCTGCCGCCCGGAGGCGCGCCGACGAGCAGGCGAATCGGTTTGCTCGGCCAGGCCGCCTGTGCCTGGGCCAGGGGCGCCGCGCCCATCAGGCCGCACGCAAGCGCCCAGACCACGCCACGCCGCGCCACATTGCTTTGCTGTTTCATGCTTGTCTCCTGTTATGGCTGTGCTCGGGCGGCTCAGAACGGCATGTCGCCAACGATGGCCGCGCGTTCCATCTTGCGCGGCGCGGGCCAGTAGTCCTGCACGGCGTAATGCTGGGTGCAGCGGTTGTCCCACATCGCCACGCTGCCCGGCTTCCAGCGAAAGCGCACGTGGTATTCGGGAATCGTCGCCTGGCTCAGCAGATAGTTCAGCAGCAGGCTCGCGCCCGGCGTCTTGTCCTGGCCGTAGCGCACGTTGTCGGGCGTGTGGTAGTTCGCGAAATGCGTGGAGAAGCCGCAGACATAGAGAATCTTCTCGCCGGTTTCGGGATGGGTGCGCACCACCGGATGCTCGACCGGCGGGTGCTGGCGGCCCAGCGCCAGGCGCTTTTCCTCGGGCATGATCGCGCCAAAGCCGTGCTCTATGCTGCACTTGACCTTGAGTGGCGCGATCTTCTGCTTGATGTCTTCGGGCAGGTTGCGGTAGGCCTCGCCCATGTTGACCCAGATGGTGTCGCCGCCCACGGGCGGGGACTCGATGCAGCGCAGCACGCAGCCCATGGTCGGCGTCTCGCGCCACTGGCCGTCGGTGTGAAAGCTGTTCTCGTAGTTCTCGCGCTTGTCGTTGCGGTAGATCTGCACCAGGCCGGGATGGTCGGGGTCGCTGCCGGCCACGGGATGGTCTTCGAGTTCGCCGAAATGGCGCGCGAACGCCACATGCTCGGCGCGCGTGATGTCCTGGTCGCGAAAGAACAGCACCTTGTGCTGCAGCAGCAAGGCCTTGAGTTCATTGGCCAGGCCCAGGTCGCGCGACGCATCGCCCAGGCTCACGCCCGAGATTTCGGCACCGATGGTGCAGGTCAGTTGTTCGACTTTCATGGCCTGCTCCTCAAAGGCTGAACACCGAAGCGCCCACGGTCTGGCGCGACTCGAGATCACGGTGTGCCTGCTGGGCATCGGCCAGCGCGTAGCGCTTGTGGATGTCGATGCGGATGCGGCCGGCGGCGACATGGCCGAACAGCTCCTCGAGCAGTTCCTGCTTTTCCACCGGGTCGGCAATGTAGTCGGCCAGGCCCGGACGGGTCACGAACAGCGAGCCCTTGCGCCCCAGGATCGCCGGGTCGAACGGCTCGATCTTGCCCGAAGCCGTGCCCACGCAGACCAGCAGGCCGCGGCGCTTGAGGCAGTCCAGCGAGGCCATGAACGTGTCCTTGCCGACGCTGTCGAAGACCACGGACACGCCCACGCCAGCGGTGATTTCGCGCACCCGCGCCACCACATCCTCGTGGCTGTAGTTGATCACATGGTCGCAGCCGTGGGCGCGCGCGACTTCGGCCTTGGCATCGGTGGAGACCGTGCCTATCACCGTCAGGCCCAGCAGCTTGGCCCATTGGGTGAGGATCAGGCCCACGCCACCGGCCGCGGCGTGCAGCAGGATGGTCTCGTGGCCGTGGAACGGGTAGATGCGGCGCATCAGGTAGGCCGCGGTCAGCCCGCGCATGGTGATGCAGGCCGCGGTCTCGAAATCGATGCCGTCGGGCAGCTTGATCAGCGGCGCGGCGGGAATCAGCCGCTCCGTGCTGTACGCGCCCAGCGTGTTGGTGAAGCCGGTATAGGTCACGCGGTCGCCCACGGCCACATTGTCCACGCCTTCGCCCACCGCCGTCACCACGCCCGCGGCTTCGACGCCCATGCCGCTGGGCATGGGCACGGGATAGATGCCCGAGCGGAAATAGGTGTCCGCGTAGTTCAGGCCCACGGCTTTTTGCTGCAGCCGCACCTCGCCCGGGCCGGGAGCGCCAACGCTCACGGTCTGCAACTCCAAGACCTCGGGGCCGCCGGTCTGCGCGAAAGTGATGATTTGTGCCATGGCTGTTTCCTTGAAGTTTCACTGCGGCCGGCGATTCACTGTGCTATCCATTGCCTGCCGCTTGGGAAAAATTCTCGGTTGAGCGCTGCCCCGACTGCTTGACCGATCGCGACAGGCAGTTGACCTCTGGCGCGCCAAGGGGAAACTCCCCCCCGGGTCTTCCCCTAGCCGCACGCGTGCACCGCTACGGCTGGCGTTTCCACCATTGACCGGCCCGGCGGGTATTGATATACCTCAACGCAACAAGGAATAGTGGGCCATGCAATGGCCGTTGCCCGGCAGCGCGCTCGCGTTCGAACGGCCTTCGCCCACCCCAAGAGCACATGTCCACCGCCCCCATGACGCCGCGCATACGCAGCATCAGCCTGAACAAATATGCGAAGGTCGCGCAGGAATTCGGCCTGGACCCGCTGCGCATGATCCGCCAGGCCGGGCTGGACCACAGCTGCCTGAATTCTCCCGACCTGCTGGTACCCGAAACCGCCTTTGCCCAGATGCTGGAAACCTCGTCGGCGCACGCCGGCAACGCCGCCCTGGGACTGCTGATGGGCGCCTGCTGGCGGCTGTCCGACTTCGGCCCCATCAGCCTGCTGCTGCAGCACCAGGCCAGCCTGGCCGCGCTGCTGCAGACGCTCAAGGACTACCCGCACCTGATCAGCAGCACGATCACCACCGAGATCGTGACCCAGCAGCGGCTGTCCATCATCCAGTTGCATCTGCGCACCGAACGCGATACGCCGGGCCGCCATCCCATGGAGCTGGGCATAGCGGCCTTGCTGAGCCTGTGCCGCCACCAGCTGGGCCGCGACTGGAACCCGGTCAGCGTGCATTTCACGCACGCCGCGCCCGCCAACTCGGCCCACCACCGGCGCGTGCTGGGCTGCGAAACGGTGTTTGCGTCGAATTTCGACGGCATCGTGCTGAGCAACCAGGACCTGCAGCTGCTCGACCCCGAACACGATCACCACATGGAAGGCCATGCGCGCCAGTTGATCGACGTGCACGCGCCGCGCCCCAGCTCCACCGCAGTGGAGCAGCGCGTGCAGAACACGCTGCAGTCGCTGCTGCCCCACGGACGCCACGGCATTGCCCAGGTCGCCAGCGCGCTGGGCTGCACCTCGCGCTCGCTGCAGCGCCAACTGGAAAGCCGCAACACCAGTTTTCAGGAAACGCTGGATGCGGTGCGCAGCCAGGCCGCGGTGCGCGCCTTGAAGAATCCGCATCTTTCGGTCAGCGAAGCCGCCGCGCTGTCGGGCTTCGCGGAAAACAGCTCGTTCACGCGCTGGTTCAGCAAGCATTTCCAGCAAAGCCCCAGCCAGTGGCGGCTGCAGCACCTGGCCGGGCCGCTGTAGGTTGGCCGCTTGCCGCTTGCCGCT
>JBBKVU010000513.1:0-2580 GCA_037968595.1 Comamonas sp. | reverse complement strand
GCGCCTGCCCCGGCACCGGCGCCGGCACGCGCACGCCAGGAGAGTCCGCGATGATCATGCCGCGCGGTCAACCGCTTCTGCTGCCGGTCAACCCGGTGTTCATGGGCGCCAGCCTGGTGGCGGCGCTGGCCATCAACATGCTGCCGCTGGGCCGCGCGGCCTGGATGCCCGATCTGCTGATGATGCTGATTGCCTTCTGGAGCGTGCACCAGCCGCAGCGCGTTGGCATGGGCCTGGCTTTCATGTTCGGCCTGTGCATGGATGTGCAGCACAGCGCGCTGCTGGGCCAGCACGCGCTGGTCTATTGCCTGCTGGTTTATGGCGCGGTAAGCGTGCGCCGGCGCCTGCTGTGGTTCAGCCTGCCGGTGCAGGCGCTGCAGATGCTGCCGCTGTTCTTCATGGCGCATGCCGTGGCGCTGATCGTGCGCCTGATCAGCGGCGGGGTCTTTCCCGGCTGGAGCATGGTCATTGCTCCGGTTGTGGAAGCCTTGCTCTGGCCGCTGATCAGCGGCCTGCTGCTGGCGCCGCAGCGGCGTGCGCCCGACGCCGACGAAAACCGGCCTTTGTAAGCATGTTGCGCTTGACGCCTTGGCCTGCCCGCTGCGCTAGGAGCCGCGCATGATGGAAGTCATAGACTCCGAAGCCGAACAGTCGCGCTTTCGGCTGCGCATCTGGGTGGTCGCGGCCGTGGTGCTGCTGGCGTTCTGCCTGTTGATCTGGCGGCTGCTGGTGCTGCAGGTGGTGCGCCACGAAGACCTGGCCGAACGCGCCGAAAGCAACCGCACGGCGGTTGTGCCCATCGTTCCCAACCGCGGCCAGATCCTGGACCGCAACGGCGTGGTGCTGGCCACCAATTACGCCGCCTACACGCTGGAGATCACGCGCTCCAAGGTCAAGGACCTCGAGGCGACCATAGACGAGCTCGCGACCCTGGTGGAAATCACGCCGCGTGACCGGCGCAAGTTCAAGCGCCTGGTCGAGGACTCGAAGAACTTCGAGTCGCTGCCCATTCGCACCCGGCTCAGCGACGAGGAAGTCGCGCATTTCGCCGCCCAGCGCTACCGCTTCCCCGGCGTCGACATCAAGGCGCGGCTGTTTCGCTCCTACCCGCTGGAAGAGACGGCCAGCCATGTGATCGGCTACATAGGCCGCATCAACCAGCGCGAGAAAGAGGCGCTCGAGGACTCCGAGGATGCGGCCAACTACCGCGGCACCGAAGTCATAGGCAAGCTGGGCATAGAGCAAAGCTACGAAAAGGACTTGCACGGCCTGACCGGCTGGGAGCAGCTCGAGACCTCGGCCGGCGGCTATGCGGTGCGCAAGCTCGGCAGCCGCGCCGCGACGCCCGGCGACAGCCTGGTGCTGTCGCTGGATATCCGCCTGCAGCGCATGATCGAGCAGCTCTACGGCAATCGCCGCGGCGCGCTGGTGGCAATCGACCCGCGCAATGGCGAAGTGCTGGCCATGGTCAGCCGGCCGGCGTTCGACCTGAACCTGTTTGTCGACGGCATCGACCAGGAAAGCTGGGCCCAGCTCAACGAGTCCATAGACCGCCCCATGCTCAACCGCGCGCTGCGCGGCACCTACCCGCCGGGCTCGACCTACAAGCCATTCATGGCGCTGGGCGCGCTCGAGCGCGGCGCGCGCCGCACCGACAGCATCACGCAGGACAATGGCAGCTGGACCTTCGGCGGCCACACGTTCCGCAGCGGCCACCCCAACGGCCCGGTCGACATGCACCGCGCCATCGTCAAGTCCAGCAACGTGTATTTCTACCAGCTGGCCAACGACATGGGCGTCGATGTCATGCACGACTTCATGAAGCCACTGGGCTTTGGCCAGATCACGGGCCTGGACGTGCGCGGCGAAGCGCGCGGCGTGCTGCCCAGCCAGGAGTGGAAGCGCAACACCTACAAGCGTCCCGAGCAGAAGAAATGGTATGCGGGCGAAACCATTTCCCTGGGCATTGGCCAGGGCTACAACAACTTCACGCTGCTGCAGCTGGCGCATGCGACGGCGACGCTGGCCAACAGCGGCGTCAAGCACCAGCCGCACCTGGGCCTAGGCAAGATCGATGCGCTGAGCCGGCGCTACCAGCAGCTGCCCCAGCCCGCGGGCATAGACCTGGGCTACAAGCCGCAGAACGTCGAGGCCGTGCGCCGCGCGGTCGCGGCCGTCACGGTCGAAGGCACGGCGCGCGGCATCTTTGCCGGCGCGCCCTATACCTCGGCCGGCAAGACCGGAACGGCCCAGGCCGTGGGCGTGGGGCAGAAAGACAAATACAACGCGGCCAAGCTCAGCGAGTACCAGCGCGACCATTCGCTCTACATGGCCTATGCGCCGGCCGACAAACCCACCATTGCGCTGGCGCTGATTGTCGAGAATGCCGGCTTTGGCGCCGCCGCCGCGGGGCCGATAGCGCGCCGGGTGTTTGACTACTGGCTGCTGGGCCAGTACCCAAGCGAAGAGGACATGGCTTCGGTGCGCTCCGGTCAGGCGCGTTTGCCCCAGGGCCAGCCGCGCCGCGCCAACGACATCGCCGTGCCCGCCGACAGCGTGGCGGTCGAAGGCCTGCCGCGC
>JBBKVU010000512.1:0-6847 GCA_037968595.1 Comamonas sp. | reverse complement strand
GGCGCGGGCGTGATGCTTGCGGCCTGCGCGTTCTCGCTGGTGATTCCGGGGCTGGACGCGGTGCGCCAGGCGGGCGGCAGCGCCTGGGTCGCCAGCGGCTCGGTGGGCACGGCCATTTTGCTGGGCGGCCTGGTGCTGCTGGCCATGGACAAGCTGTTGCCGCATGAACATTTCATCAAGGGCCGCGAAGGCGCAAGCGCGCAGCAACTGCGCCGCACCTGGCTGTTTGTCATCGCGATTGCCTTGCACAACATTCCCGAAGGCCTGGCGATAGGCGTGGGCTACGCCGGCAATGAAGGCCTGCGCGCCAATGCGCTGGCCATAGGCATTGCCATCCAGGACGTACCCGAGGGCTTTGTCGTTGCCGCTGCGCTTCTGGCTGCAGGTTACGGCCGCCTGCTGGCGGTGGCGATAGGCATGGCATCGGGCCTGGTCGAGCCCATAGGCGCGGTGGTGGGCGCGTCCATCGTCGGGCATTCGGCCATGCTGCTGCCCTGGGGGCTGGGCTTTGCCGCCGGTGCGATGCTGTTTGTCATCAGCCACGAGATCATTCCAGAGTCCCATCGCAAGGGCCACGAAGTGTTTGCCACCGCGGGGCTGATGCTGGGCTTTGTGATGATGATGGTGCTGGATACCGCACTGGCCTGAGCGCAGGCCGCCTCTGCTTTAGGCTGCGCCCGCGCCAGTGCGCGCCTGAACAGCCCGCTGCATGCAGATGCGCAGGCGGGCGCTTCGCCACCGATCGCGTCACGCTGCAGCAGGCCGGCGTCAGGAAATATCCTACGCATGCATTGGTAGTTTTAAACTATCGATACTTGATAAATTAAATACAATGACTATCAATAGCATGACGTATTTTTATCAAGAGGCCGAAATTGCTCCATTTCCAGAAAAGACAGATATTGAAGACCGCCTGTGCCGCGGCAATGGTGCTGGTACTGGCCGCCTGCGGCGGTGAAGGTGAGGACAGCGACTCTGGCGCCTCCATGGCCCGCTCTTCACTCAGCGGTGTGGCCGCCATCGGCGCCCCCGTGGTGGAAGGCCGGGTCGACTGCCTGTGCGCATCCGGCGCCAGCGCCACGGCCAGCACGGCAAGCGACGGCAGCTTTCGCCTCGACTTGCTGCACAGCGACTACCCCTGCGCACTGCGCCTGGCGGGTGGAACGGCCAAAGACAAGCCTTTGACCATGGCGCTGCATTCGCTGGCGCGCACCGCAGGCACCGCGAACATCACGCCCTTGACGGACCTGATGGTGGCCAGCCTGAGCGGCCAACGCCCCGGCGACTGGCTTGCGCAGGCGAAGCCGCAAGACCTGGGCAGCACCATCACCCAGGCCAGGCTGAACCAAGCCCTTGAAGACCTCGCCGCAGCGCTGGCATCCCTTCCCGACCAACCCGCGCTGCCTGTGGGCTTTCATCCCATGACTTCGCTCTTCGGCGCCCAGCCCGAAGATTCCGCCGATGAATTGCTGGAGAACTACGCGCGTGCCTTGGAAACCGCCGGTCTGACGCAGGCCGGCGCCGCAGAGCGCATGGCGTCCAGGGAAAAACCGGCTCCCGACAACGGCCGCGCCACGCTCCTGGAACCAGGCTCCAGCAGTTTCACCAGGGCCGTTCGCTAGACGACTGCAAGACGCTCAGCCGCCTTCGGCAGCCATGAGCTGAAAGCAGAACACCGCGCCCTTGCCAGGCAGTTGCGCCAGACGAATCTCGCTGCCATGCAACTGCAGGATGCGCTGGACTATGACCAGGCCAAGTCCGCCGCTGCCCGAGCCGTGAACGCGCGAACCACTCATGAAGACCGGGCGCATGAACAGCGACGGCTGCAACTGCGCCGGTATTCCCGCGCCCGTATCGCTGACCCGCACCGCCACACCGCCGTGGTGGCTGCGCAGCTGCACTTCGATCTCGCCGCCCATGGGCGTATGGCGGATGGCGTTGTCCAGCAGGTTGGTCAGCACCCGCTCTATCATTCCCAGGTCGGCGCAGACCACCGGCAGGCCGGACGCGATATCGGGCAGCAGTCTCTGATGACGTGCCTCGGCGGCCAGCTCGAATTTCTGGAACACGTCCTGCACCAGGTCGGCCAGCGCGAAGCTCTCCTTTTCGGGCTTGACCACGCCGTATTCCAGCCGCGCCAGCTCGAACACTTCCTGCGCCAGTCGGCCGACCTTGCGGCTCTGGCCGAGCGCAATTTCCAGGTAGCGCCGCCGCTCGGTCTCGTCTAGCGTTCCGGCCTTGAGCATCAAGGTCTCGAGGTAGCCGTGCAGCGAAGTCAGCGGCGTGCGCAGATCGTGCGAAATATTGGCAAACAGCTCGCGCCGCTGCTGGTCCTGCAGTGTCAGCTCGCGCCACTGCTCGGCAATGCGCTGCGTCATCTGCAGGAACGCCTGGCCCAGCTGCGCAATCTCATCCTGGCCTTGCGAAAGGCGCGCCAGCCGGGGCGCCTCCCTCTCCAGCGCATCCAGCCCTTCGGTCTCGAAACGCTTGACCGCGGCCGTGAGCTCGCGCAGCGGCCGGGTGATGAGGCGAAAGGCGGCCAGGCCCGCGAGCAGGCCCAGCAAGGCCACGAGGCCCATCAACCACAGCGTGGTGCGCAGCACGCTGCCGGCAGCCGTGTTAGCGACCAGCGCATCGTGGTCTTCGCCTTGCAGCACCACATAGACATAGCCCGCATCGCGCCCATTCATGCGCAAGGGCGCGGCGCTGAACACCTTGCGCACCTCCGGGTTGCGCGGATCGTCGCCCACGATGGGCAAGGCCGCGCCCGCAAGCAGTTGCTGCACCGGCTGCAGATTGACCCGGTCGCGCTTGAGATGCCCAGGCGGTGCGGCCTGGGCTTCGATGCGCCCGTCCAGCCCCAGCAGATAGACTTCCACACTGGGATTGACCACCATCAGCTTGTCGAACAACTCCTTGACGGCCTGCTGGTCGAGCCCGCCGGGCTTCATCAGTTCGGCGTTCTGTGCAATGTGCGCCGCCAGTCCGCTGGACAGGCGCTGAATCACTTCCTGCTCGTGCTTGCCGGTGGAGCGCAGCTGCAGCCAGACCGACGCGCCGCAGCACACCAGCAGCAAGGCCGCGAACACCAGCGACAGGCGCCGGGACAAGGTGGCCCAGGCCGTCACGATGGCGCCTCGCCATGGGCTGCGGCCGACATCTTGTAGCCATGCCCCCACACGGTGAGAATGCGCCGCGGCTGCGCGGGATCGGCTTCGACCTTGAGGCGCAGCCGGTTGATATGCGTGTTCACGGTGTGTTCGTAGCCGTCGTGCTGATAGCCCCAGACCTGGTTGAGCAGGTCCAGCCGGGAAAACACCTTGCCCGGGCTGCGCGCAAAGAAGTACAGCAGATCGAATTCGCGCGGCGTGAGCTCGATGGGCTTGCCGTTGACGCGCACCTCGCGCGCCAGCGGCTCTATGTCCAGCTCGCCTATGCAAAGGCTGCCAGAGTCCAGGCGCGCGTTGCGCGCCAGCGCGTCGCTGCGCCGCATCAGGGCCTTGACGCGCGCCACCAGTTCGAGCACCGAGAAAGGCTTGGCGAGGTAGTCGTCCGCGCCCAGCTCCAGGCCCAGGATGCGATGCACTTCGCTGGAGCGCGCGCTGATGATGATGATGGGCGTGTAACGCGCCATGGCGCGCGCGCGGCGGCAGATCTCCAGGCCGTCGATGCCCGGAAGCATCAGATCGAGCACCAGAGCATCCCAATGGCCACGCTCGAGTTCGCCCAGGCCCGCATGGCCATCGGCGGCGTGCGTGACGGCATAGCCTTCATCGCGCAGATGCAAGCGCAAAAGCTCTGCGATGTGCAGATCGTCCTCGACGATCAATACGCGCTTGGTAGGGTCCATAGGCCGCTATTTTCGCGCGATACGCGTTCCGGAGTTATCACAATTAATTGAACTTTGCGTGATACATCGGCAATGGGCTGCGGCCAACAATCCGCTCCATGAACCGCACTCTCCCCGTCCCTGCCATCGGACCGGCCCAGCCCGCCGACAGCCGGCCCATCCACCCGCTGTGGCTGCGCATCACGCATTGGCTCAATGCGCTGGCCGTGGTGATCCTGATGCTCAGCGGCTGGCGCATCTACGATGCCTCGCCGCTGTTTGCGTTCTCCTTCCCGCCATCCATCACCTTGGGCGGCTGGCTAGGCGGCGCGCTGCAGTGGCATTTCGCCGCCATGTGGCTGCTGTTCTTCAACGGCCTTCTCTACCTGGCGCTCAACATCTTCAGCGGCAGACTGGCGCGCCAGTTCTTTCCGCTCACGCCGCGCGGCGTGGTGCAGGATCTGCGGGGCGCTTTCCAGGGCAAGCTTTCGCACGCCAACCCGCGCCAGTACAACCAGGTGCAGAAGCTGGCCTATCTGTTCGTGCTGCTGGACCTGATCTTGATCGTGCTGTCGGGCCTGGTGCTGTGGAAGTCGGTGCAGTTTCCGCTGCTGCGCGAACTGCTGGGAGGCTATGAGCTGGCCCGACGCATCCACTTTTTCGCCATGGCAGGCATCGCTCTCTTTCTTGTCGTGCATCTGGTGATGGTGGCCTTGGTGCCACGCACCCTGCTGACGATGATCCACGGCCGCGCGCCCAAGACACCATGAAAATCTTCCAGGCCCCGACGCTTTCGAACATCGATGGCCCATCCGCCGTGCGCGAGGCCCGGCGGCTGCTGGAGCGAAAGATCGACCAGCCCGCGCGCCGCGCCTTCTTGCAACGCTCGCTCACGCTGGGCGGCCTGTCGCTGCTCACCGGCTGCAGCCTCAGCGATGACGCCCATGTCGAAGCCGCGCTGGCCAGGATTTCGCGCTTCAACGACCAGGCCCAGGCACTGCTCTTCAATCCTTCGCAGCTGGCGCCCACCTACACCGACGCACAGATCACGCGACCGTTTCCTTTCAACGCCTATTACGGGGAAGACGAAGTGCGCGTGGTGGACGAAGCCAGCTACCGGCTCGAAGTGACCGGCATGGTCGCCGATCGCCATGCCTGGACGCTGGCCGAGTTGCGCGCCATGCCGCAGGAAAGCCAGATCACGCGCCATATCTGCGTGGAAGGCTGGAGCGCCATAGGCAAATGGGGCGGCGTGCGCTTTGCCGACTTTCTGCGGCATATCGGCGCCGACACCAGCGCGAAATATGTAGGTTTCAAGTGTGCGGACGACTACTTCACGAGCATAGACATGGCCACCGCGCTGCACCCGCAGACGATGCTGGCGCTGACCTACGACGGCCAGCCGCTGCCGCCCAAGTACGGCTTCCCGATGAAGCTGCGCATGCCGACCAAGCTGGGCTACAAGAACCCGAAACACATCATGGCGATGTTCGTCACCAACACCTATTCCGGTGGCTACTGGGAAGACCAGGGCTACAACTGGTTCGGCGGCAGCTGAGGGGCGGCATGCGCCCCGTGGCTGCCAATGAAAGCGCAAGGCCATGTTCCGCGGAACGGGCCGATCTTCTGACCACTGCACTCAAGGACTCCAAATGAACAAGCTCACCACCACCCTGCTGGCCACCTCCATCGCCGTTGCCGGCGCAGCGGCTTTTGCCGCGGACGACATGGCCAAGGACAACATGGGCAAAAGCTCGATGTCCAAGGACAGCATGAAGAAGGACGCCATGGGCAAGGACTCCATGTCCAAGGACGGAATGAAGAAGGACTCCATGGCCAAGGACGGCATGAAGAAGGAGGGAATGAAAAAGGATTCCATGGCCAAGGACGGCATGTCCAAGGACGCGATGTCCAAGTAAGCACCTGGCTTGAACCGCTCGACCCGCCGGCCTTTTGCGCTGCGGCGGATCGGGCGCAGCCGCCATGCAGCAGCCTGGCCTGCCCCTGAAATCCTGCGCAAAGGAAACTCCATGAAGTCCTTCACCCTGACCGCCAGCGCCCTGGCTGCAGCGGCACTGCTTTGGCATGCCCTGCCTTCATCTGCCGAAACGCCGCGCCGCGTGCCTGCGCCCACGGCCGACATCACGCCCGCGCTCGGCGCCCAGACGGAGACGGCGGTGTTCGCCGGCGGCTGCTTCTGGGGTGTTCAAGGCGTGTTCCAGCATGTCAAGGGGGTGCGCAATGCGGCCTCCGGCTATGCGGGAGGCGACGCCAAAACAGCGCACTACGAGGCGATTGGCTCGGGCCGCACCGGCCATGCGGAGTCGGTGCGCATCACCTACGACCCGCAGCAGATCAGCTACGGCAAGCTGCTGCAGATCTACTTCTCGGTCGCCCATGACCCGACCGAACTCAATCGCCAGGGTCCCGACAGCGGAACCCAGTACCGCTCGACGGTGTTCGTGCAAAGCAGCGAGCAGGAGCGCATCGCCAAGGCGTATATCGCCCAGCTCAATCAGGCCAAGGCGTTCGGCAAGCCGATAGCGACCACCATCGAGGCCGCCAAGACTTTCTATCTGGCCGAGGACTACCACCAGAACTATCTGACGCTGCATCCCGGCCAGCCGTACATCGTGATCAACGATCTGCCCAAGATAGACGAACTGAAGAAGCTGTTCCCCGAAAGCTACACGTCCAAGCCCGCGCTCTTTCCCACGGGAAAGACCAGCTGAACCGCGCGCCGACCTAGGCCCTGGCGAGCTTGCGCGCAATGCCGCTCAAGCGCGCGTCCAGCCCCTGCGGCCAGTCGGTGCCAGGCTGCTGCAGGTGAATGGTGGCCGCCGGCCCGAGCAAGGCCTCGCGGCGGAATTCGGCCTGCACGGCGCCGCTGTGGGCCTGACCGGCCAGGGCCTGGCCCCAGCGCAGGGTTTCGTGCGCGCCCTTGTAGGGAACATTGAGGCTGATCTCACCCGGTGCGGCGCCGAGGGCGCGTGCCCAATCGGCCGCCAGCCGGCGCAG
>JBBKVU010000511.1:0-5991 GCA_037968595.1 Comamonas sp. | reverse complement strand
GGCCTTGCCCGAGACGCGTCGCGACAGCATGGGAATATTGGCCAGGTCGTGGATCAGCAGCGGCGCCGGACCCTTGGTCTGCACGCGCAGCGTGAGATCGTCCAGCGCGGAGATCTTCCCTATCGCCTGTGTGTACACCCCCATCGAGGACGGACTGTGGGGCATGGCCGTGGCCCGGGCCAGCGAGAAGATCACATCGTCGGCCGTGAAGGGCGTGCCATCGTGGAACAGCACGTCCGGACGCAAGACGATGTCCCAGGTATCGGGTCCCGTGGCGCGCCAGGTTGCGGCCAACGCGGGCTGAAGTTCCAGTTGCGGGCCGAACATGGCCAGCGGCTCGAACACCGGCATATGGGCTTGGCGGTTGGGGCCAAAGTACTGGAAATGCGGATCGAACGAACTGGGCTCGGTGGCCGAGGCGACCTGCAGCTGCTGACCCGCCAGCATCTGCGCCGTCGCGCCCTGGCCCCAGAGGGCCGCAAAAGAAGCCAGCAGCAGTTCACGCCGCCTCAAACCCACTGCCCCTGTTTGAATGTAGCTTTGGACCATGGCTCACTCCGGTTTGATGTTCGCGGCCTTGGCCACTTCCTGCATGCTGGCGCGTTCCCTGGCAACGAAGTCGTCAAGCTCCTTGCCCGTCATCTTCTGCGGGACCAAGCCCAGGGCTTCGATCTTTTGCTGGTATGCCGGGTTGGCGTACAGGCTCTTCATCGCCTCGGTGAGCTGTTGCACGATGGCCGGCGGCGTCTTGTTGGACACAGCCAGCACGGTCCAGCCCGACAGGTTGAAACTGGGGTAGCCCGATTCGGCAATGGTCGGTACGCGCGGCAGCTCCAACGTGCGTTTGTCAGTGGTGACCGCCAGCGCACGGATTTTTCCGGCGTTGATCAAGGGCATGGAAGCGATCGAAGTGTAGAAAATCCCTTCGACATCACCGCCCATGGTGGCCGTCAAAGCCATCGGGCCATCCTTGAACGGCACGTGCAGCATTTCCACACCCGCAGCATGGGCCAGCAGCTTGCCCGCCATGTCGCCAGTGGAGCCAACGCCCGACGAGGCATAGGTCACTGAGCCAGGTTGCTCCTTGGCGGCCTTGACGAAATCGGCAAAGGTTTTGTACTTGGACGCCGCGGACACCAACAGGTAGCTGGGCATGGCGCCGGTGGCGGCAATGAACCGAAAGGACTTGGGGTCGTAGGGCAGCTTCTGGTAGAGGATGCTGTTGAGCGCAAAGGTCGCGTTCGTTCCCAGCAGGAGGGTGTAGCCATCGGCCGGGCTTTTTTCCACGGCCTGCGCGCCTATCGATGTTCCCGCGCCGGGCTTGGGCTCGATGATCACGGGCTGTCCCAGCTTGTCCGACAGGCCCTGGGCAACCACGCGCCCCAGCAGATCCGTGGCGCTGCCCGGCGCGAACGGCACAATCACCCGTATGGGTTTGGTGGGATATTGCGCTGTCGCATGTCCGCTGATGGCAATCGCTAAAACCGCCAAAACTGCTTTGATCATCGATGTCTCCTAAGTGGTTTTAATAAATCGACTGACTGAAATTACAGACTGGGCAAACGCTTGAAAAATGCGCCTGCCTTCATCCCGGCGATGATTTTTGAGTCCGCTTCCACGAGCACAGAAATATCGGCATAAGGGTCGCCATCGACGATCAACAGATCGGCATGCGCGCCGACTACCAGTTCGCCGAGCTTTTTCTCCTGGCGCAGAATCTTGGCGTTGACCACGGTGGCCGAGCGAATCACATCGGCATTGCCCAGCACGCTGGCCGTCAGGCGCAAAGCCTCGGTCTGGAAATTCTGCGTATGCATGGACAAATCGGTGCCAAAGCCGATTTGCACCCCTGCGGCTTTATAGACGCTCAAGGCATTGATGCCCGCCACGCGCACGCGCTCGTTTTTCTCCATGCTCGACGGCGATTTACCGGATGCCGCGCCGAGTCGGTGGTTGGCTTCGTGCACGATGGGCGTGGGCACGACGAACGTGCCGCGCTCGGCCATCATGGCCGCGGTGTCCTCGCTGACGAAGTTGCCGTGCTCGATGGTGCGAATGCCGTTGACCACGGCGCGACGAATCGCCACGTCGGAGTACGCGTGTGCACACACGTAGGAGCCCCAGCGCTCGGCCTCTTCCACGCAGGCCTGCATTTCGTCGTTACGGTACTGGATGCTGTCCAGCGGATCATTGGGCGAAGCCACGCCGCCGCTGAGCATGATCTTGATATGGTCCGCACCCTGGCGCAGTTGTTCGCGCGTGGCCTTGATGACTTCGGGGACGCCATCGGCCAAGGTGCTGAACAGCGCCAGCCCCGTGCAGCAGGCGCAGCCAAAATCCGCTTCGGCCCGGCCGCGAAAGTCCCCGTGCCCGCCGGTCTGGCTGATGGCCTTGCCACCGACGAACAAGCGCGGTGATACGATATAACCGGCCTGCTCGGCATCGCGCATGCCGTAGTCGCCTCCGGCCACATCGCGCACCGTGGTGAAACCCCGGTGCAGCATTTCGCGAATCACCTTGGTGGATTTGGCCGCAGCATAGGTTTGCGGGACACCGGCCAGCGCGGCGATATTCATTTCGTTCATGAAAATATGCACGTGGGCATCGATCAGGCCCGGCATCACGGTCAGCCCCGTGGCGTCGACTTTCTCGGCATCCGGGCAGTCGATGGTCAATTCGGACACTTGCTGGATCAAACCATCGGCCACCAGAATATCCACCACCGGACCCAGGCTGTCGTGGTGGGGGTTCAGCAGCCGGCCGCCGGAAATCAGGTATTTGGTATTCATGTTTGCTCCTTGTTGTCTTGCAAAATTTTTCAGTCCATCACCACGCGACGGCTGCGCGAACCTCGTCTACCTCTGACAGGGCTTTCGGCATCACAGATCCACCTAGAAATCCCAGATTGGATCCCAAAAAAGACCTGCATCGGCACCGCTGCGCCGCGCACGGCCGGGCCGGCCATGCGGGCCGGAAACGGGCGGGGAGAAATCTTGGCGGCGTTCATATGAGGCTTTGTGCAGTTGCGATCTTAGAGCGATGAAATCAGTGACTTGTTTCGTATTTCAAAGAGGTTCCCGCATCTTTCACTATGCGCAACACCGGGCCTCTTGTCATCCGCAATATCCGATAGCGCCTCGCCCGCCTTCAGGCCGAGCGCGACTTGTCGATCTTGTCGCGCAGGCCGTGGTAGCGGGTCGCCACGGCCACCCCCAGCGTACGGAAAGCGTGAAAAGCAAACGGCAGCATGGCAATCGGCTGCAGCGGCATGGCGCGCGCATCCATGCCCAGCAGCCGCTCGGCCAGCAGCTTGCCCATGGCCGTGGACAGACCGATACCTCGGCCGTTGCAGCCCAAGGCGCAGATCACGCCGTCGGCGGTCTCGTGGATGTGCGGCATATGGTCGTTGGTGACGGCGAAGAAGCCGCTCCAGGCATATTCCCACTGCAGCGCTCCCAGGTGGCCCCACATTTCGGCAGCGGCGGCATGCAGGCGCGGAACAATCGACGAATGGTCCAGCGTGGCGGTCGCTCCCGAGCCGCCCATGACCAGGCGGTTGTCGGGCGAGATGCGGAACGAGGTCAGCAGACGGCGCGTATCGGAAGCGCACTGGCGACCGGGCAGAATGGTTTGCAGCATCTGCGCGGACAGCGGGGCCGTCGCCACCTGGGCGGTGCGCACCGGCACCATGGAACGGGCCAGGCCGGGCACCATATCGCTGGCGTAGGCGGCCGTGGCCACGATCACCTGTCTGGCTTGGATTCGCGCACCGCCGCGGCATTCCACCGTCCAGCCCGCGCCGTCCTTGTGCAGGGACCGGGCCGTGGTGTGGGAATGCACCTGCGCGCCCAGTGCCATGGCCGTTTTCGCCAGTCCGCGCGCATAGGCCAGCGGATTGATGCTGCCGCCACGGTGGTCTATCCAGCCGGCCTGAAAAATGGGCGTGCCCAGCATTTCGGGCAGCCGCGCCGCATCGAGCATTTCCACGGCGGCACCACGCTGGGCCCACTGCGCGCAGCGGCGCGCGATCTGCTCGGCGCCGATGTCGGTATAGGCGGGCTGGATCCAGCCTTTTTGCACCGCGCTGCAGTCGATCCCGTAACGGGCAATGGTCTGGAACACCAGGCTGGGAGCGCCGCCGCCCCAGGCGACCAGCGGCTCGGCCTGCGGCCCATAGCGCGCGACGATATCGTCAGGGTTCCACTTGAAGCCCGGAATCACCTGGCCGTTGTTGCGCCCGGAAGCGCCCCAGCCCGGTTCGGCCGCGTCTACGAGGACCACGCTGCGCCCGGCTTCGCGCAAGGTGATGGCCGCCATCTGGCCGGTGAAACCTCCGCCGATGATGGCCACATCGGCTTCCACCAGGCCTTGCAAAGGCGGACAGGCCGCGAGCGGCGGCGAGGACAGGCGCCAGACGGTATCTGGCAGTTGGGGGTTTTCACCCGCGAGATGTGGGGTCACGGTCAACCTCGAACCAAGGGACTGGCAGAAAGAAAAGGGACAGCGGCGCAGCGCTGCGGCGATGGCTGGAACAGGCGCTCCAGGCCGAATGAAGAAAATGGTGTCATGTAAGAACGCATGCACACAAAATTAGATCCAATTATGGATCCTATTTAAGTCCAGGATTTTTCCTGCCCTCAACTTCCGGGGCTATGCGCCCGGCACCGACAGTTCCTGCGACAGTGCGACAGCACGTGCATAGGCGGCACGCACGGCGTCGTCCAGGGCCTGCGGCGTTGCCAGCGTATTGAGCCGGTCCAGCGCCGCTTGTGTCGTGCCGTTCGGCGACGTCACGCGCGCGCGCAACGTACCAAAAGCCTCGCCCTGCTGGGCCTGGGCCACAGCGCCGACAGCCGTCCTGAGCACCAGATCGCGCGCCGTCGCGGCATCGAAGCCCAGGGCCTCGGCCGCAGCCTGGAAAGCTTCCAGAAAATGAAACACATAGGCCGGGCCGCTGCCGCTCACCGCAGTGACCGCATCGATGCGTTCATCGCTGTCCACCCAGAAGCAATGGCCGGTGGCGGCCAACACCGTGGCAGCCAGTTGCCGGTCCGCCTCGGACACGCCTTCGGCAGCGGCCATGCCCGTGACGCCCGCGCCCACCAGCGACGCCGTGTTCGGCATGGCGCGCACCACCCGCTGGCTTTGCAAACACTGGCTCAGCGTCTGCAAGGACAGGCCGGCAGCGATGCTGAGATGCAAGCTCGCTCCCAGGTGCGCACGCGCCGCCTCCAGGGCCAGGCGCAGCACCTGCGGCTTGACGGCCCAGACCACCACCTCGGCAGCGGACAGGCGCGCGTCGGCGCAGGCGGCGGTGCGCACCTGCAGCGTCTGCTCCAGATGCTCGCGTTGCGCCTGCATGGGCTCGACGACCAGAATCGAGGCGGGGTCCTGCCCGGCCCGCACTAGGCCGGCAATCATGGCCGAGGCCATCTGACCGCCGCCGATGAAGGCCAGGCGGGGCGAAGTCTTTGCTGTCACGGGAGAATTCATGGCGTGATTTCCTTGGAGCCTGTGGCTGTTGATTGGATTTTGGCGCCGACGACGCCGCATGATTGTTTGAAAATTACGCAGAACAATGAATCATTCACTAGTGTTCATCAGGCGATCATCATCAAACTCGCATTGCCGCCTGCTGCGGCGGTATTCGTGCTGACAGCGCGCTCGATCACCAGGGCTTCGAGTGGCGCGTCTTCGCCTGCACTGGCAAAACAGCGCAAGCTAACGATGGGGCCGTCGCGCCGGGCCAGCAGGGCCGCCGTGGACAGCAGGTCGGTGCGGCTGCCCTGGTGCAGGACCACATCGAAGACGACGCCCGGCGCCTGCCAGTCGTTTGCCAGCGCAACCGTGTCGCGCAGCGCCTGGGGCAGGCTGGCGTGTAGCCCTTGGCTTGCAGGACTCGTCGGCCAGATCACGCGGCAGCCCACGGCCAGCGCGCCGGCCAGCTGGAACAGCCGCGCCTCATCCGAGTCCGCCAGACACAGCGCGGCT
>JBBKVU010000510.1:0-3038 GCA_037968595.1 Comamonas sp. | reverse complement strand
CATCGGCGTCGTCGGCGGCATGCACGGCAACGCTGGCAATGCCCAGGTCGCGCAGCGCGCGCACGATGCGCAGCGCAATTTCACCGCGGTTGGCAATCAGTACTTTGTGGAACATGGCGGGCATCCGTTCAGGCAAGGTCCTTGAGCAGCCGGCGCAGCACCTTGCCCGCTCCCGTGGCCGGCAGCGCATCGATGATGCGCACTTCGCGCGGCGCCTTGTAGGGCGCCATGTTTTCGCGCGACCATTGCACCAGCTCGGCCGCGTCCAGCGCCTGGCCGGGCTTGGCGACGACGAAGGCACGCACCACCTCGCCCTTCTCGGCATCGGGCACGCCGATCACGGCCGCCTGGGCAATCGCCGGGTGGCGTATCAGAATGGTTTCGACTTCCTCGGGAAACACGCTGTAGCCCGAGACCTTGATCATTTCCTTGAAGCGGCCCATGAACGTCAGATAGCCGTCGGCGTCGATGCGGCCCATGTCGCCGGTATGCACCCAGCCGTCCCTCAGCGTCTGCGCCGTGGCTTCGGGCTTGTTCCAGTAGCCGAGAAAATTGCCCGGGCCGCGGATGGTGATCTCGCCGACTTCGCCGGCCGGCAGCGCCTGGCCGGTGAGGCTGTCGATGATGCGGATCTCGTTGCCCGGCACGGCCTTGCCATGCGTGCCCCAGCGGATCGCATCCGCGGGCATGGTGCTGTCTATGGTGTGCGTCTCGCTCAGGCCGTAGGCGGCTTCGCAGGCAATGCAGTCGGGCGCCAGCGTGCGCCACTGCGCGGCCAGGGCCTCGGTGAAGGTGATGCCGAAACTGGTGACGGCGTTGTGCCTGAGCGAGGACAGGTCCATGTCGCGCACGCCCGGCAGCTGCATCAGCGCGACGTTCATCGGCGCGATGCTGTACCACCAGCTCACGCGATAGCGCTCCATGGCCTGGGCCGTGGCCAGCGCATCGAAGCGGAACAGCAGCACCGTGGACGCGCCCGTGAGCACCGGCAGGTTCACGCCCATCAGCATGCCGGCAATGTGGTACAGCGGCGCGATCGCCAGCAGCACGGCAGCGCCATCGATGCCATTGGTCAGGGCCGAGGCCTGGGTCTTGTACCAGGCGTTGCGGTAGCTGAGCATCGCGCCCTTGGGCAGACCCGTCGTGCCCGAGGTATAGGTCATCAGCGCGACATCGTCCATGGCGATGTCCACGGGCGCGGCCTGCGCGCCCGAACGCGCGACCTGCAGAAAATCCTCGCAGCCGTCGGGCACGATGCGCGGCGCAGCCTGCAGCTGGGCCAGTTCGGCCGGCAGCGCCAGCGTCGCGACCGCGGGCAGCAGGTCGGCGTAATGCACGACAAACACATGGGCCAGCGCCGTCGTGGCGCGCACCTTGTCGACGACGGGCAGCAGCCCGGCCGCGCTGACGATCACCCGCGCCTGCAGATCGCCCAGCTGGTAGGCCAGCTCATGCTCCTTGTTGAGCGGCCCGCAGGGGCAGACGATGGCGCCGATCTTCTGTATGCCGTAGTGCGCCATCACGTACTGCGGGCAGTTGTTCATGAACAGCGCCACCGGCTCGCCCTTGGCCACGCCCAGCGCCTGCAGCCGCGCCGCAAAGGCCTCGCTGCCGGCGTCGATCTCGGCCCAGGTGACGGACTGGCCGTACCACTGGTAGGCGCATGCCTCGGGGTGGTTGCGCGCGTTGGCGCGCAGGTATTCATGCAGCGGCTGCTGCTCGGCGGAATCGGCCATGGCGTTGTCTCCTTGGTGTCTTGTTTCACCGGTTCTCAGTACCGCATCAGGGTTTGCCACAGGACGCGATACCGGCAGGTGTCTTTTCAATATATACCGCTGGGTATGACAAAGCCAATCCAGCTTTCACCCATGCGACACCTCCTCACCGCCCCGCCTTCAGCCGCCTTCCCGGACAACGCCCTGGCGCACGATCCGCTGCTGCCCGCGGGCGGGCGCCAGCGCCGCCCAACGGCCGAGTCCGACGCCAAGCGCGAGCGCATTCTCCAGGCCGCGCAGGCGCTGTTCCATGCCCAGGGCTACGCCAGCACCACCATGGCGCAGATCGTCGGCGCGCTCGGCGTGACCAAGCCCTTCGTCTACTACTACTTTTGCAACAAGCAGGAAATCTTCGAGGCGCTGTCGTGGCGCCCCACGGTGGCCTGCTTCACGGTGCTTGACTTTCCCGCCAGCGACCGCCGCCCGGCGCACGAGAAGGTGCAGGACGGCCTGCGGCAGTTGATACGCGCGACCATTGCCCACTATCCCGCGGCCTTCTTCCCCTACCGCGAGCCCCAGTGCTACCGGCCCGAGTACCTCGCCCAGTCGCGGCGTATCGCCAACCACTTCTACCAGCAGCTGTGCGCGCTGCTCGAACAGGGCCGCGCCAGCGGCCATTTCGACTTCCGCGAAACGCGCATCACGGCCCAGGCCGCGTGCAGCCTGCCAGGATTTCTCTACCATTGGTACCGCCCCGACGGCCGTCTCGACGCCCAGGCCATGGAGCAGGAACTGCTGCTGCTGGCCCTGCGCGTCATCGGTCTGCGCCCCGGCCCACCCTCCAAGGAGAATCCATGAAGAAGCGAATGGCGCTTGCGCTGATGATCTGTTCCGGTCTGCTGGCCACCTTGCCCCTGGCCTGGGCCGCGGACTTTCCCGCCAAGCCGCTGCGCTGGGTCGTTCCCTACCCTGCGGGCGGCGGCTCGGACTTCATGGCGCGCGTGCTGGCCCAGCCTTTGGCCGCTGATCTGCAGCAATCCGTGGCCATAGAGAACAAGCCCGGCAGCAACGGCGCGGTGGCGGTCGCCGACCTGCTGCGCGCTCCCGCCGACGGCCACACGCTGCTCAATGTCGACAGCGGCACGCTGGTGTTCAACGCCGCCCTCTACAAGAACCTGAGCTATTCGCCGACGCGCGATCTGACGCTGGTCACGCTGCTGGCGCGCACGCCGATGATCCTGCTGGTAGGCCCGGGCAGCCAGGCGCGCAACATGCCGGCCTTTCTCGCCGAGGCCCGCCGCGGCCCGGGCCTACCAGCAGGAT
>JBBKVU010000509.1:0-3620 GCA_037968595.1 Comamonas sp. | reverse complement strand
GTTCCTGGCCCAGCTGCCGTTCGGGCTGACGCGCGCCCAGCAGCGCGTGTGCGCCGAGAACGCCGCCGACATGGCGCGGCCGGTGCCCATGCACCGCCTGCTGCAGGGCGATGTGGGCTCGGGCAAGACCGTGGTCGCGGCGCTGTCGGCCATGACCTGCATTGCCGCTGGCTGGCAGTGCGCGCTGATGGCGCCTACTGAAATCCTTGCCGAGCAGCATTTCGGCAAGCTGGTCGGCTGGCTTGAAAAAATCCTCGAGCCCCTGGGCAAGAAGGTCGCCTGGCTCGCTGGCGCGCAGAAAAAGAAGCAGCGCACGGCCATGCTCGAGCTCGTGGCCAGCGGCGAGGCCGCGCTGGTCGTGGGCACGCATGCGGTGATACAGGAGCAGGTGCAGTTCCACAATCTCGCGCTGGCGGTCATTGACGAGCAGCACCGCTTTGGCGTCGCCCAGCGCCTGGCCTTGCGCCAGAAGCTGGCCCACACGGGCCTGGAGCCGCACATGCTGATGATGAGCGCCACGCCGATTCCGCGCACGCTGGCCATGAGCTACTACGCCGACCTCGACGTCTCGACCATCGACGAGCTGCCGCCGGGACGCACGCCCATCGTCACCAAGCTGATTGCCGACAGCCGGCGCGATGAAGTCATAGAACGCATCGCCGCCCAGGTGGCATCGGGCCGGCAGGTGTACTGGGTCTGCCCGCTGATTGAGGAAAGCGAGGCGCTCGACCTGTCGAACGCCACCGCCACCCATGTGGATCTGAGCGAGGCGCTGCCCGGCGTGATGGTCGGCCTGCTGCATTCGCGCATGCCCAGCGCCGAGAAGAAGGCGGTGATGGAGCTGTTCACCGCGGGCGTGATGGGCGTGCTGGTCAGCACCACGGTGATCGAAGTCGGCGTCGACGTGCCCAATGCCTCGCTGATGGTCATCGAGCATTCCGAGCGTTTTGGCCTGAGCCAGCTGCACCAGCTGCGCGGGCGCGTGGGCCGGGGCGCGGCGGCCTCGGCCTGCGTGCTGTTGTACGCCGTCGGCGACAACGGCAAGCTCGGAGAGACCGCGAAGGAACGGCTGCGCGCCATGGCCGAAACCAATGACGGCTTTGAAATCGCGCGCCGCGACCTGGAAATTCGCGGGCCCGGAGAATTTCTCGGTGCGCGCCAATCGGGTGCGGCGATGCTGCGCTTTGCCGATCTGGCCACCGATACCGCCTTGCTGGAATGGGCGCGCGAATGCGCACCAGAGATGCTGGACCGCTTTCCGCAGCTCGCCGAACGCCATGTTGCACGCTGGCTGGGTGGCAAAGCCGAGTATCTCAAGGCATGATATGTAACCGTTTAAATATCAGACTAGGCAACGTCGATATCGGCACTGATGCCAAAGTGCCGCGACAATAGGCGTTCCGCATGGCCCAGGACCCCAATTCATGACCCTCACTGAACTCAAGTACATCGTTGCGGTGGCCCGCGAGAAACATTTTGGACACGCTGCCGAAGCATGCTACGTGTCGCAGCCTACGCTCTCGGTGGCCATCAAGAAACTCGAGGAAGAGCTGGATGTCAAGCTTTTCGAGCGCAGCGCCGGCGAGGTCTCGGTGACGCCCCTGGGCGAGGAAATCGTGCGCCAGGCGCAAAGCGTGCTCGAGCAGGCCGCGGCCATCAAGGAAATCGCCAAGCGTGGCAAGGATCCCCTGGCCGGCGCGCTGACGCTGGGTGTGATCTACACCATCGGCCCCTACCTGCTGCCCGAACTGGTGCGCCACGCCATCCAGCGCACGCCGCAGATGCCGCTGATGCTGCAGGAAAATTACACCGTCAAGTTGCTGGAAATGCTGCGCACCGGCGAAATCGACTGCGCCATCGTTGCCGAGCCCTTCCCCGATACCGGCCTGGCCACCGCGCCGCTGTATGACGAGCCTTTCATGGCCGCCGTGCCCAGCAACCACCCGCTGGCCCAGCAGGACTCGGTGTCGACCATAGAGTTGAAGAACGAAACCATGCTGCTGCTGGGTTCGGGCCACTGCTTTCGCGACCATGTGCTTGAAGTCTGCCCCGAGTTCGCGCGCTATGCGAGCAATGCCGAAGGCATTCGCCGCACCTTTGAAGGCTCGTCGCTGGAAACCATCAAGCACATGGTTGCCGCCGGCATGGGCGTGACGCTGGTGCCGCGCCTGTCGGTGCCGCGCGACGCGCTTGAAGCCCCGGTGCGCCGCCGCAAGAACGACGAACCGCATATCCGCTACCTGCCGATCCGCACCGAAGACGGCCTGGTCACTCCCAGCCGGCGCGTGGTGCTGGTCTGGCGCCGCAGCTTCACGCGCTACGAAGCGATTGCCGCGCTGCGCAACGCGGTCTACGCCTGCAACCTGCCTGGCGTCGAACGACTGTCCTGAATCGCGCGCGGCCACGGCCGCCAGGACGGGGAAGGCGCTGGCCCCGTCCATCATCTTCGGCCTACGCGGGCGCCTGCAGCATGGCTTTTCCCGCGGCCAGGTCTGCGCTACATTGTGACCGGTACCCCTGCTTGCCACCGGACCCCATGTCACACGCTGCTTCTTCTTCCTCCACGCCACCGCCTGCAGCCCCGCGCTCGCGGCTGTCGCTGTATCTCGATCTGATCCGCTGGAACCGGCCCGCGGGCTGGCTGGTGCTGGTCTGGCCCACGCTGGCGGCGCTCTGGGTCGCGTCCGAAGGCTTTCCCGGCTGGCATCTGCTGCTGGTGTTCGTGCTTGGCACGGTGCTGATGCGCAGCGCCGGCTGCTGCATCAATGACATTGCCGACCGCGATTTCGACAAGCATGTGAAACGCACCACCCAGCGCCCCATCACTTCGGGCCAGGTGTCGGTCAAGGAGGCGGTGGTGGTCGGCGTGGTGCTGGCGCTGGTCGCGCTGGGCCTGGTGCTGACCACGCGCTGGGAAGCCGTTGCCTGGTCGGTGCCGGCGGTGCTGTTCACCATCCTCTACCCGTTCACCAAGCGCTTTTTCTCCATGCCCCAGGCCTTTCTGGGGATTGCGTTCAATTTCGGCATCATCATTGCTTTTGCCGCCGTGCTCGGCACGGTCCCCGCGACCGGCTGGATGCTGTGGCTGGCCAACATGTTCCTGGTGCTGGCCTACGACACCGAGTACGCCATGGTCGATCGCGATGACGACCTGAAGATAGGCATGAAGACTTCGGCCATCACGCTGGGCCGCTGGGATGTGAGCGGCATCATGGTGTTCTTTGCGCTGTGCTGGCTGCTGACGCTCTGGGCGCTGGCGCCCTACGGCCTGGGCTGGCCGTTTGCGCTGGGCATGGCCGCGGCGCTGGCGCAGATCATCTGGCATTTCACGCTGATACGCGAGCGCACGCGCGCCGGCTGTTTCGTGGCATTCAGCAAGAGCCACTGGATCGGTGCCACGCTGTTTGCCGGCGTGGCGCTGGGGTTTGCTTTGCGTTGACCGGCCTGCCGCATGTCGGCACTTGAAAGGACTCGCCATGGGCCAGAACCTGATCGTCATGCGTTTTCCCGCCGCCGACCGCGCCAGCCAGGCGCTGGCCGAACTCAAGGCGGCTTCGGCCGCCGGCCGGCCTGCAGCAGCTGCAGCCGCGCTGGTGCAGCGTGACGGCCACGGCGAGCTG
>JBBKVU010000508.1:0-6628 GCA_037968595.1 Comamonas sp. | reverse complement strand
GCAGCATGTAGCTCACTTCCAAGGTCTGCTGGCCCTTGCGGGCAAGCAGACCTTGGAAGTGAGCTACATGCTGCTGCCCAACGTGCTCAAGCAGCGCAAGTACACCCGGGCCACGCACTCGGCGGTGTTCTGCGAAGTGCGGGTGGACGAGGACCTGGGCACGGTGCGCGTGACACGCGTCGTGAGCGCGATTGCCGCCGGCCAGATCCTCAGCCCCAAGACCGCCGAGAGCCAGATCATAGGCGGCGTGACCTGGGGCATCAGCCAGGCGCTGCACGAGGAGACGCAGCTCGACACCCGCTATGGCCGCTTCATGAACCACAGCCTTGCCGAGTACCACGTGCCGGTGAATGCCGACATTCCCGCTGTCGACGTGATCTTTGTGGCCGAGGACGACCGCATCGTCAGCCGTCTGGGTGCCAAGGGCGTGGGCGAGATCGGCCAGGTAGGGGTGGCGGCGGCGGTGGCCAATGCCATCTTTCACGCCACGGGCAAGCGCCTGCGCACCACGCCAATGACGCCGGACAAGGTGATGGCGGACGGCCCGCCGGGATACTGAGCGTCCAACTCGGCACGGGCCAGGCTGGTCAACGCCATTTCTCTAAGTCTGGATTCCTTTGGATGATGCAACTTCATGGATGCTGAAGTCGTCCAATGCCTGCCCTGGCTCCCATTGCCTGGAATTCGATGCGGCAGATGCCGATCTTTTGATCTTTTGAAGCTTCTGGTGTTTTTTTCTCGGATCTTCCCGTGGGTGGGGCAAAAGTGTGTGCTATCGTTCGTCTCTTGGAACAGGGAATGCAGAAGATGTTTTCCTGGCTGAAAAAATACCGCGCGATGGAGCAGTCTGGTAGCTCGTTGGGCTCATAACCCAAAGGTCGTAGGTTCAAATCCTTCTCGCGCAACCAACCCGTTCCTGCCCAGGCTGGAACACGCAAAAAAGCCCACTTCGGTGGGCTTTTTTGCGTCCGCGTTTTTCGGGCAGCAAGCGGTCTGGGGGCGCAGGCGAACTTCGTCAACCCATCATGCCGCCCCAGGCCATGAGCTGGCGCATGAGCCAGGCCAGGGCCGCGAGCGAGGCAACGCTCGCCGTCCATATCATCAGCAGCCAGCCGAGCTGGCGCAGCAAGGGGGTGGTGCGCATGAAGGGCCTCAGTGGTAGTGCTCGCCGTGGCGGACCTTGCCACGGAAGACGTAGTAGCTCCAGGCCGTGTAGCCCAGGATGATGGGAATGATGAACAGCGCGCCGACCAGCGCAAAGCCCTGGCTGGAGGCCGGCGCCGCCGCTTGCCAGACGGTCAGCGAGGGCGGCAGGATGATGGGCATGATGCTGATCACCAGGCCCGAGTAGCCGAGGAAGGTGATGAACAGCGCCAGCGAGAACGGGCTGGCATTGCGCTGTTCGGAGCCCAGCGTGCGCCACAGCGCGGCCAGGCTCAGAACGACCAGGAAGGGCACGGGCAGCAGCCATTGGAGTGCATCCGAGCCGAACCAGCGCTCGGCGATATGCCCGTGCAGCAGCGGTGTCCAGAGGCTGACGGCCGCAATGGCCATGGCCATCAGGACGGTGCTGGCGCGCGCGGCCTGGCGCAGCTCCTGCTGCAGCCGGCCTTCGGTCTTCATCACCAGCCAGGTGCTGCCCAGGAACACGTAGGCCGCGACCAGCGCGCAGCCGGTGAAGACGCTGAATGGGCTGAGCCAGTCCCAGGCGCCGCCTACAAACACGCCGCCCTCCAGTTCGATGCCCATCAGGATCGCGCCCAGCGTCACGCCCTGCATCAGCGTCGCCAGCAGCGAGCCGCCGGCAAACGCCTTGTCCCAGATGTGGCGGCGCGCGTCGCTGGCCTTGAAGCGGAACTCGAAGGCGACGCCGCGCAGTATCAGGCCGATGAGCATCAGGATGATGGGCAGGTACAGCGCGCTGAGCACCGCCGAGTAGACGATGGGGAAGGCGGCCAGCAGCCCGGCGCCGCCAAGCACCAGCCAGGTCTCGTTGCCGTCCCAGACGGGCGCGATGGTGTTCATCATCACGTCGCGGTCATGGCGGTCCTGGAAGAACGGGAACAGCATCCCCACGCCCAGATCGAAGCCATCCATGACCACGTACATGAAGACGCCCAGCACGATGATGCCGGCCCAGATGATTGACATGTCGATTCCCATGGGGGAGGTTCTTTCACAAGGAATTCAAGAGAGGGTGGGGGAGCTCGCGCCCGAGATCGGCCGCATGGGCTGGTTGGCTTCGCCGGGGCCGCCTTCGGGCGGCAACTCGCCGGCATGCGGCGCGGTGGCCAGCATCTTCAGACCCATCAGCGTGCCCGTGCCGAAGACCAGCAGGTAGACCACGATCAGCAGCGTCAGCGAGATCGCCAGGTGCGAGATGTCGTGGTTGGACACACCCTGGGCGGTGCGCATCACGCCGTAGACGATCCAGGGCTGGCGGCCGGTCTCGGTGACGAACCAGCCGGCCAGCAGCGCCACCAGGCCGGCCGGTCCCATGGCCACGCAGAAACGATGGAACCAGGCGCTGTCGTAGAGCCGGCCGCGCCAGCGCAGCCAGGCGCCGCACAGGGCCAGCGCAATCATCAGCGAGCCCAGGCCCACCATCACGCGAAACGACCAGAACACGGTGGCGACATGGGGCAGGTCCTGCGGCGCGAAGTCCGAGAGCGCGGGAATCGTGCCGTCCCAGCTGTGCGTCAGCAGCAGGCTGCCCAGGCGGGGAATTTCCAGTGCGTGGTGGTTCTTTTGTTCTGCCTGGTCGGGCAGGCCGAACAGCACCAGCGGCACGCCGGCGCCCGGTTCGGGATGCTCCCAGTGGCCTTCGATCGCGGCCAGCTTGGCGGGCTGGTGTTGCAGCGTGTTCAGGCCGTGCTGGTCGCCGACAAACGCCTGCAGCGGCGCCGCGACCAGCAGCATGCCCAGCGCCATGGCGGTCATGCGGCGCACCATCGGTGTCCGGTTGCCCTTGAGCAGATGCCAGGCGCCCGTGGCCGCGACGATCAGCGAAGTGGCGAGAAACGCCGCGATCACGGTGTGCACCAGCCGGTAGGGGAAGGAGGGGTTGAAGATGATGGCAATCCAGTCGACCGGCACGACGATGCCGTTGATGATCTCGTGGCCTTGCGGGGTCTGCATCCAGCTGTTCGAGGCCAGGATCCAGGTCGCGGAAATCAGCGTGCCCAGGGCCACCATCAGCGTCGAGAAGAAGTGCAGGCGCGGGCCGACCTTGTTCCAGCCAAACAGCATCACGCCGAGGAAGCCGGCCTCGAGGAAGAAAGCCGTCAGCACTTCATAGGCCAGCAGCGGCCCGGTGACGCCGCCGGCGAAATTCGAGAAACCGCTCCAGTTGGTGCCGAACTGATAGGCCATGACCAGGCCCGAAACCACGCCCATGCCGAAGCACAGCGAGAAGAACTTGATCCAGTAGTGGTAGAGGTCGCGGTACAG
Organism: Comamonas sp.; assembly: GCA_037968595.1. Taxonomy (GTDB): domain Bacteria; phylum Pseudomonadota; class Gammaproteobacteria; order Burkholderiales; family Burkholderiaceae_C; genus Comamonas. Next base: position 3,178 of record JBBKVU010000508.1, on the reverse strand, counting down.
CGTCTTGCGCGTGTACAGCCACAGGCCTTCGAGCACCGCCAGAAACGACGCCAGGCCAATCGTGATCGACGGAAAGACGATGTGAAAGGAAATCGTGAAGGCGAACTGGATACGTGCCAGGTCGAGCGCGCTGAGATCGGGAAGGGTGAGCATATGCGGCTGGAGTTTACTGAAGTTTCAGTAATTACTGAAAAGTCAGAAAGTCATAGGCGTGCCTGCATGAGGGTCGATTTCCCGGGCAAAGCGCCTGGCCGGGCGCTGTGTCAGCGCTGGCGCGCCAGCCAGTCCGCGAAGCGCATCAGCCGCTGCGCGAATTCCCGCGGCTCGGCCTGGGGCTGGTCATGCTGCGCGGCCAGAAAATGGATCTCGTCGTGCCATTCGGGAAAGGACGTGGTGAATTGCAGCAGGTGGTCGGCAATCGATTCAGGCCAGGACGTGGCGTTCTCGGCCCTCAGCACATTGGTTGCGCGTATGGCTTTGCGCGCCGCCTGGCGCATCAGCACCCGCAGCTGCACGCCATCGGCAGCCGTCGCCATGCGCCGCGCGTAGTCGCTCAGTACCTCGGGGAAATCGCCGTTGACCGCAAGTGCAATCGAACGCGACGGCCGAAACAGCGGGAAGGCCTGCGCGCGGTCCGGTCCGGCAACGCAGCGGCAGTGGTGCTTGAGCCAGAAGCCCCAGCGTTCGAGGTTCTCGGCGGCCAGGACTTCGGCCAGGCTGCCCAGGTCGAAATCGACCTTGCTGACTTCGGGGTGGCGCTGCTGCAGCGCCAGGCGCGCGCCTTCAATGCGGTCGAGCTGGGCTGCCGAGGGCGGCTCGACCAGCAGCAGCACGACATCGAGGTCGGAGCGCCCTGGCACGGCATGCGCGCGCGCAACGCTGCCGTAGAGGTAGGCGCTGTCGACCAGATCGGCCAGCGGGCCGGCGACTGCGGCGCGCAACGCGTCGACCACGTTCTGGAACGGCGGCTGAATCGGCGCCTTGCTCACGCAGCGTATATATCCCAGCGCATCGACGCCTTTGGTTTCTGTCAACTTTGCCTTTCGGAGCCGGTCGCGATTCGCGCTGATTCTGCCATGGCGCATGGACGCGCCCTGCGGCCGTAGCCTGTTCTAATGCGCGCATGTCTTCTACCACTTCATCGAACCATCAGATCCGCCCTGCCACGGTGGCGGATGTCGCCGCGATCTTTCGCGTGCGCACCGCCGTCAAGGAAAACGTCTTGACGCTGCAGGAGCTTGCCGAGCTGGGTGTGACGCCGGACACCATCGCCGAGTTGATACGCAGCACCCCGTGCATCTGGGTCGCCGAAGCCGATGGCCAGGTGGTCGGCTTTGCGATGGTCGAAGGCGAAACCGCCTGCCTGTTCGCGGCCTTCGTGCTGCCGCAGTATGAAGGCCGGGGAATGGGCCGGGATCTGGTCGCGGTCTGCGAGCAGGCCCTGTTCCGCGACCATGCGCTCGCCTGGCTGGAAACCGACGGCCGCAGCCGCGCCGCGGGTTTCTATCGCCACCTGGGTTGGGGCGATGCGGCCGACCTGAAGAATGGCGATGTGCGCTTGGAAAAGCGCCGCGCCTGAGCCGGGCTCAGCCGGCGCGCAGCCAGTGGTTGTCGAGCTGGATTTCGCCCACGCGTGCCGGCGCAATGTTGCTGTTGTGGCCTGCGGCATCGAGCGCTATGGCCTGCTCGCCGCCGCCGACCCAGACGCGCGGGTCATCGGCTTGGCCTTGGCCAGGCACGGCCGCGAGCGCATAGGCCGTGGGCAGCGCGTGCTCTGACTGCCAGGCGATGGGCGCGCCGAGGCGGGCGCTGCCGAAGAACGCCACGCGGTCCACGCGCGGACAGCTCACGGCGAATGCGTCGCCGGTGAAGGCGATATCGCCGCCATAGCCGGCGACGGGCGCGGGCGTGGCGACGCTGCGCAGCGTTTCACCATCGAATACCGCGAGCACGGGTGCCTGGCGCTTGGCTTCGGCGTCGTCGTGTTCGGCCTGCAAGGCCACGCCCAGCCAGCGGCGATCGTGGCCGGGCCGCACGGGTGCGCCCCAGGCCAGATGGCGCAGGCTCAGTCGCGGGTCGTCGAGCTTCCACTGGCCCAGCAGTTCGCCGCGCGAGCGCGCGGCGAGACGCACTACCGATGAATCCATATGATCCAGGCGCAGCTTGCGCCGGCCGGTTTCCGCCTGGGTGGGAATGCCGCCATTGGCGACGATCAGGCTGCCATCGTTGTCGAGCAGCAGCTGGTGCGGGTCCATGCCGCCGGTGCGCCATTCGGCGATTTTTTCCAGGCTGGCCGCATCGCGCACGCCAATCAGCCCCTGGCTGTCGGCAAGATCGGTTTCGGTGGTGTAGATGTGGCGGCCGTCGGCGCTGGCCAGCACATGGCCGTTGAACACGCGGTCGCTTTCTATCCACAGCCACTGCGGCTCCTGGCCAGGATGCCAGCGGACCAGCCAGTCGCCGGGTCGGCGCGCGACGCACACGATGGCGCCCGAAGCTTCCTGCATCAGGGCATGGGCCCGGGTGGGCACTTCCAGAGTGTGCAGCGGCAGCAGCCGCGCCGCGGCCGCCGTCGTGGCGCCGCTCCAGGCCAGCTGGCCGATATGCTGCTGGGCGCCGTCCTGCCAGGCGGCAATAAAGCGCGGCAGTCCCTTGTCGACGGCAAGCGGGGCGCGCGTCTGCGCGGCCAGCGGAAAGGCCGGCAGCATGGACCAGCCCAGGGTCTGCAGCAGCCACTGCCGGCGGTGCATGGAATCGGACATGGCTCAATCTCCGTCGGCGTCGGAGAAGCCGATGTTCACCTGCAGGGCCGGGGCGATCTTGTCCTGCATCTGCTGCTTGACCTGGTTGAGCGCCTTGACGGCCTGCAGCACCGCGTCCTTGTCGGTGCTTGCCAGCTGGGCCATGGCCTGGTCGGCGGCCTGCACCGCATTGACCCATTGCTGGGCCAGATCATTGAGGCCACGGCCGCGCAGATAGAGCTCGATGGGCACGATGTCCTTGCCGGCGACCGGCGTGGCGCCGCCACCGTGCACGGCCAGCGTGCTGAGCGCCGCCCATTGTGCGCGCCAGGTCTGCAGGCTGGTCTCGCTGGCGCTGCGCGCGAAGTCCGGCCTGGCGCTCTTGCCCTGGCTGCGCACCGGCTTTTCCATCTGCTGCCAGCGCAGGCGCTCAAGGC
>JBBKVU010000507.1:0-2649 GCA_037968595.1 Comamonas sp. | reverse complement strand
GAGCGGCATTGGCGCTGCGGCAAGTACGAGCGCAAGCTGGCCCAGCGGCTGCAGCGCCAGTTCAAGCAGCTCTACGGCACGACGATTGACGACTACCGGCGCGACAGGCGGCTGGAACGCGCCTGGGCGCAGCTCGAGCAGACAGGTTGCAGCGTGGCGGAAGTCGCGCACTGCGCGGGCTACACCAGCGCCGCGAATTTCGCCACCGCCTTCAAGCGGCGCTTCGGCATTTCTCCCAAGCTGGTGCGGGCCAAGCTCTGAGGCGCCGCCGGCGCAGCGGCGCGACGGCATCCGGCGCGCAACTCAAATGAGAAGCATTTTTAATTGAAACGCAAACATCTGCCGTGCTTGCGCAAACCACCGGCCTGACCTTAGGTGCTGAAATCAACGCCTGCCAAACAGGGATACGCATCCGCCAGCGCATCGCGCCGCGGCCGGGCGCTGCCCCGCCACCATACCAACAGGTCAGAGGGTCATGAACACCACAACGCAACCACCCGTTTCCCGCGCCGCCGTCCGCTGGGCCACCGCCGCCACCTTGGCCGCGAGCGTCGCCCCGGCGCTTGCCCAGCCCGTCGAGGCGCCGCTTGAAACCGTCGTGGTGACGGCCAGCGGCGTGCAGCAGCGCATCAAGGATGCGCCCGCATCGATCAGCGTGCTGACGCAGGAGGACCTGCGCAAGGGCAACTTCACGTCCGTTGCCGACGCAGTGCGCCAGGTCGAAGGCGTGTCGGTGGTCGGCGACAACCCCAACGCCACGGACATCATGATCCGCGGCCTGCCCGGCGAATACACGCTGATCCTGATTGACGGCCAGCGCCAGAACACGCGCGAGACCATGAACCGCGGCACGACCGGCGTGCAGGCCAATCTGCTGCCCCCGGTCTCGGCCATAGAGCGCATCGAGGTCGTGCGCGGTCCGATGTCGTCGCTGTACGGCTCCGAAGCCATGGGCGGAGTGATCAACATCATCACCAAGAAAGTGCCCGGCCGCTGGGGCGGCAGCGTCGCGGCTTCGACCACGCTGCAAGGCGACAAGGACTACGGCAATTCGCGCGGCGGCGAGTTCTGGATAGGCGGTCCGATCAAGAGCGATGTACTGGGCCTGCAGCTGTGGGGCAAGAGCGACAGCCGCAGCGAAGGCGACACCTACTATCCCGGCGCCGAAGGCGCCTACGGCCGCAAGAACCAAAGCCTGGGCGCCAAGCTCACGGCCAGGCCCGACCAGCGCCAGGAAGTGGTGCTTGACCTGGGCAGCGAACGCACCAGCACCGAGACCACGCCGGGCCGCTCCACCCTGCCCGCCTATGCCTGGAACAGCGTGCGCCATTCGCGCGACCACTATGGCATCAGCCACAACGGTCGCTGGGACTTCGGCCAGTCCAAGCTGTCGCTGTACCGCGAGGAAGGCGAGAACACGGACTGGCCCCAGGCCGCGAACTACAGCAGCCGCAAGCTCACGAACACCACGCTCGAAGGCAACCTGACGCTGCCGTTTGCCAGGCATGTGCTGCGCATGGGCGGCCAGCGCCAGCGCAGCACGCTGGGCGGCATACGCAACGAGGCCGCGGTCGCGGGCTACCCGGTGAACATCGACAGCGTCTCGCTTGACAGCCATGCGCTGTTTCTCGAGGACGACTGGCTGATCACCGACCAGTTCACCTTGACCGGCGGCGCGCGCATGGACCACGACGAGCGCTATGGCAAGCATTGGTCGCCACGCCTTTATGGCGTCTACCACGCCAGCGAGGCGCTGACGCTGCGCGGCGGCGTGACAACCGGCTTCAAGGCGCCGGCGCTGCGCCAGAGCACGGCCGGCTACTGCATGACGACCGGCGGCAACTCGGGTTATCGCGGCCCGCTGTGCGGCAACCCCGACCTGCAGCCCGAAACCAGCACCACCCGGGAGTTCGGCCTGACCTACGAATGGGCGCCCGCCAGCCGCGTCACGGCCACGCTGTTCAACACCGACTTCAAGAACAAGGTGGTGAGCTTCGACTCGGGCCGGCCCGACCCGCTCAACCCCGCCTCGGCCAACCATCTCTATGTCTACGACAACGTCGACCGGGTGCGCATCCGCGGGCTGGAACTGGGACTGCAGCTGCCGCTGGCGCGCGACCTGCGGCTGAACTCCAGCTACACCTATACGCAGTCGCGCCGCCAGGGCGGCACCGAAACCGCGTTTGACGGCAGCTCGCTGGACGGCCAGCCGCTGGAGAAGACGCCGCGCCACCTGCTCAATGCCCAGCTCGACTGGCAGGCCACGGGCAAGCTGCTGACCTTCGCCCGCCTCAACTTCATGGGCAACGCGGTCTACGCCGGCTACCGCAACGGCGCCGCGGTCACGCGCCAGCGCGGCAGTTCGGCAACGCTGGACCTGGGCGGCAGCTACAGCCTGAGCAAGACCGTCGCGCTGCGCTTCTCGCTGCTCAACGCCACCGACCGCAAGGTGCCCGTGGACCTGCGCACGCGCACCCAGGGCCTGGACGGCAACTGGATGATGGACGAAGGACGGCGCATCTGGCTGGGACTCAATGCGGACTTCTGACATGACACCCGGCAGCACCCGCCGGCAGTGGCTCGCCCTCGCCGCCGCGCTGGGCGCCGGCCCGGCCTTGGCCAGCACCCAGCCGGTGCAGATCACCGATC
>JBBKVU010000506.1:0-3069 GCA_037968595.1 Comamonas sp. | reverse complement strand
GCTGGCTGTCTTCCAGCCCCGTGGTTCCCGCGCTGGGCTTTGCGATCAACACCCGGCTGCAGATGACCTGGCTCGACCAAGGCCTGGCCAACAGCGTCACGCCGCGCGTCGTGCCCTGCACCACGCTGTCGCCCTCGCTGGCGCTGCGCGACGGCGAGCCCTACATGGTGTTCGGCACGCCCGGGGGCGACCAGCAGGACCAATGGTCGCCGGCCTTCTTTCTGCGCCACGCGGTGCACGGCATGAACCTGCAGGAGGCGATCGATGCGCCCGCCTGGCATGTGGACCATTTCCCGGCATCGTTCTGGCCGCGCCAGACCAAGCTCAACCAGCTGACCGTCGAGTCGCGCTTCGCAGCCGAGGAAATCGATGCCCTGCGCGCCGCGGGCCACCAGGTCAAGGTCGGCGACGCTTGGTCGGAAAGCCGCATGTCGGCCTGCACGCGCGAGCGCGACGCCCAGGGCCGGCTGCTGCTGCGCGCCGCGGCCAATCCGCGCGGCATGCAGGGCTACGCCGTGGGCCGCTGACGTCCTCCTCCCCTTTCAACCACTGGAGCTTCCATGATCTCTCACCGTATCCGCGCCCTGTGCGCCACCGCCTTGCTGGCCGTAGCCGGCGCCGCGTCGGCCAACTATCCCGACAAGCCCATCACGCTGATCGTTCCCTGGGCCCCCGGCGGTTCGACCGACATCCTGGCGCGCGCGCTGGGCGAGCGCATGTCGAAGTCGCTGGGCCAGACGGTGATTGTCGACAACCGCGCGGGCGCCTCGGGCAATATCGGCTCGAACATCGTTGCCAAGGCCAAACCCGACGGCTACACGCTGCTCGTGGGCTCGATGAGCACACACGCGATGAACCCCGCGCTGATGGCCAGCATGCCTTTCAAAGGCGTGGAAGACTTCACGCCCATCGCCCAGCTGGCCAATGTGATCAACACGCTGGTGGTGAGCAATTCGGTGCCGGCCAACAACCTCAAGGACTTCATTGCCTACGCCAAGGCCAACCCCGGCAAGCTCAACTACGCCTCCGCGGGCCAGGGTTCGACCAACCACCTGAGCGCCGTGCTGTTTGAAAAGGCCGCGGGCATCACCATGGTGCATGTGCCCTACAAGGGCGGCGCGCCGGCCGTGGTCGACACGGTGGCCGACCAGACCCAGGTGCTGTTCTCGGCCGGCACGCAGACCCTGCCCCACGTCAAGACCGGCAAGCTCAAGCTGCTGGCCGTGACCGAGGCCAAGCGCTCGGCGCTGATGCCCGACGGCGTGCCCACGGTAGGCGAGACGCTGCCGGGCTATGAACTCGGCGTCTGGTACGGCCTGTTCGGCCCGGCCAACATGCCCAGGGAGCTGGTCGCCCAGTTGAACGCCGCCGCCAATGCCGCGATGGCCGATCCCGGCGTCAAGGCGCGCATGGACAGCCTGGGGGTGGAAGTCGTCAAGACCACGCCCGCGCAGTTTGCCGCGGTGCTCAAGTCGGACGCCGAGCGCTACGGCAAGATCATCCGCGAGCTGGGCATCAAGGGTGAGTGACGCCAGCCTGCTGACCCTGCCGCCCGCAGCTCGCAGCGCGCTGCTCGATGAACTGCCGCGCGCCGCGGATTTCGCCACCGCGCTGCAGACCATGGAGCGCGTGCGCCAGGAACTGCTGGGCGACGGCCTGCTCACGGTGAACCATGTTCAGCAGCCGGCAAATGCCGATTCGACCGAAGTCATAGACCTGCAGCGCATCTGGTCCTCGCGCCCCGCCGAATACCCGGTCGCGGGCCGCAAGCGCAAGGCCCTCACGCCCTGGACGCGCCAGTTGCTGCTGTCCGGCGAGATCTTCATTGGCGAAGGCCAGCCGGCACTGCGGCAGGTGTTTGACGACAGTCCATTGATACTGTCGATGGGCCTGCAGTCGGTGATGAACGTGCCGCTGCTGCGCGCCGGCGCTTGCTTTGCGACCTTCAACGTGCTGGGCACGCGGCCGCACTGGACTGCACTGGAGAAGCAGCAGATCGAACTGCTGGCGGCGCTGGCCTTGCCGTGGGTGGCGCGGCATGTGGATGCATAGCATCCCGGTTGTCCTGAGCAAAATAAGCGAGACAGCGTCTCGCCGTGCACCATCAGGACACAGCGGCAAGACGACGGCCGCTTGTCGAACGCCGGGGCTTCGACAAGCTCAGCCCGAACGGATTTTCCGCCACGCACTCAACCCTGTTTGCCCTGAGCGGATATGAGCGAGGCTAGGCCTCGCAATGCGTTAAAAAAGAAACAGCGGGCCTCATCCCCGTTCGTCCTGAGCGCGCCTCGCCGGCCGCGTCTAAGGATGAACGGCCTGCGCTCAAAGCATGAGGAGAGCCCCTAGCCCACCCCCCTCAAATGCAGATGCGAGGAGTTCTTTACCTCTTCCATCACCGCATAGGTGCGCGTCTCGCGCACGCCGGGCAACTGCCACAGCACGTTGCCCGCAAACACCCGGTAGGCGTTCATGTCGGCGCTGCGCGTCTTGAGCAGATAGTCGAAGCCGCCGGCAACCATGTGGCACTCCATGATTTCGGGCTGCAACTGCACCGCCACCTTGAATTCCTCGAACACATTGGGCGTGGTGCGGTCGAGCAGCACTTCGACAAACACCAGCATGCCCGCGTCAAGCTTGATCGGGTTGAGCCGCGCCTCGTAGCCCAGGATATAGCCCTCGCGCGTGAGCCGCTGCACGCGCGCCAGCGTCGCCGTCGGCGACAGGCTGATGGCCTCGGCCAGCTTGAGGTTGGACAGGCGGCCATCGGCCTGCAGCAGCGCAAGAATGCGCAGATCCATGCGGTCGATCTGCACTGATTCGTTATCGGATGCCATGGCAATAGTTTTTCATTCGGAACAACTCATATATTTCGAACAAATATTCTATTCGCCCCGGTTCACCATTGCGCTATCCACTCACCGAGTTTCGCCATGTCTATTTCCGCTGCCCCGGCCTCTCCTGCCGCTTTTGTCGACGGTCCCACGCAACACCGCGGCGCCTTGCGCGACGCCATCACGGCCGCGACGCGTCGGCCCGAACCCGAGGCCGTGATGGCGGCCTTGATGGAAC
>JBBKVU010000505.1:0-2679 GCA_037968595.1 Comamonas sp. | reverse complement strand
ATCCAGCGGAAAATCCCACTGTAGACGCCGGCGCGCCCCCCGGTGCAGCCCGCCAACGGCCGCTGAACCCGCTTCGGCGGCTTGCTTGATCCAGGTCAACGCTGCTGGCAGCGCCGGCGTCTACAGTGGGATTTTCCGCTGGATAGCCCTGCCATGCCGATTGAGCTGTACCGTGACAAGCACCATGCCTGCCTGATGTTCTGCGACCTGATCGAGGAAGATGGCCAGGCCGTGCAGGCCAACCAGTTCCTGATCGTCGACGGCGACACCGGCGCCATCATCGACCCCGGCGGCAATCTGGCGTTCAACGAATTGTTCATGGGCATGGTGCGGCATTTCGCGCCCGCCAAGCTGTCGTATGTGATTGCCTCGCATGCCGATCCCGACATCATTGCCTCGCTGGACCGCTGGATGAGCAGCACCAAGGCCTCGCTGGTGATTTCGCGCGTCTGGGAACGCTTCGTTCCGCATTTCGCCAAGGTCGGCAAGACCGACGAACGCATCATCGGCGTGCCCGACGCGGGCGGTCGCCTGCCGCTGGGGCGCAACGAGCTGGTGCTGCTGCCCGCGCACTTCCTGCATTCCGAAGGCAATTTCCACTTCTACGATCCCGTCAGCCGCATTCTTTTCACCGGCGATCTGGGCGCGTCCATGGTGACCGGGGCCCAGGCCGCGGTGCCGGTCACCGACCTGGGGCCGCACATCGCGCACATGGAAGGCTTTCACCGCCGCTACATGGTCTCCAACAAGATCCTGCGGCTGTGGCTGCACATGGCGCGCCAGCTCGACATCGCGATGATCGTGCCCCAGCATGGCGCTCCCATCCAGGGCCGGCCAGCCATAGAGGCCTTCTTTGACTGGCTGGAAACGCTGGCCTGCGGCATCGACCTGTTCGACCAGCGCGCCTACCAGCAGTCGAATGCCGTGATCGATCCGGTCACCCGCCTGACGCGCGCGCCCTTGCGCGCCGTCAACGGCTAGCATAGAAGCACCCCTGAGTTGCTTTGCCGGAGGGCCGGCCCCGTCTTCCCCCTCTCAACCTGCGGTGGAGGGGGGCGCCCGGCCAGGGACGGCAGCCTCGGTGCGGGGCGGCCCTTCCTCGCTGCCCCCTTGCTGCGGCACGCCAGTTTCATAGGCCATGGGCATTGAGAGCGGGGCAAAGAAATACCTCGTATTCAGCGGCGCGGCTCAGGGGCTACGCCCCTTTTTTCGCAGCGCGCGCTGCAGGCGCCAGCCCAGCAGCAGCGCCAGGATGGCGGCGTAGACAAACACTTCGTTGAAGTTGTTCTTGCCGGCGCGCATCCAGAAGAAATGCAGGATGGCCAGGCCGGCGATCGCATAGACGCTGCGGTGCAGCCATTGCCAGCGGCGCGCGCCCATCCAGCGCAGCACGCGGTGCGGCGAGGTCGCGGCCAGCGCCGTGAGCAGCACGAAAGCCAGCATGCCGACCAGAATGAACGGCCGCTCGACGATGTCGCGCCAGATCTCGGCGAAATCCAGCCCCTGGTCGAAGACCGAATAGCACAGCAGGTGCACGCTCGCATAGAAATACACGAACAGACCCAGCATGCGCCGAAAGCGCGCCAGCGCGGGCAGGCCAAGCACAACGCGCGCCGGCGTCACGGCCAGCGTCACGCACAAAAAGCGCAGCGTCCAGTCGCCGGTGGCGCGGATCAAGGCTTCGGCCGGGTTCGCGCCCAGCGTGTCGAGCACCGCGCCGGCAAACAGCTGGGCAAAAGGCAGCAGGCACAGCACGAACACCAGCGGTTTGGCCGCCGGGTGCATGAACCATTTTTTCCAGGCCGCAGGCGCGGCGCGCATCTGCGGGGCGTTCAAAACTGCTGCTTGAGGTCCATGCCCGCATAGAGCTGGCCGACCTGCTCGCCGTAACCGTTGAACATCAGCGTCTTGCGCTTCTTGGTGAACAGCCCGCCTTCGCCTATGCGCCGCTCGCTGGCCTGGCTCCAGCGCGGATGCGGCACGTCGGGATTGACGTTGGAGTAAAAGCCGTATTCATTGCGCGCGGCCTTGTTCCAGGCCGTTCCCGGCTGCTTGTCGGTCAGGCGGATGGCAACCAGACTCTTGGCGCTCTTGAAGCCGTACTTCCAGGGCACGACCAGGCGTACCGGCGCGCCGTTTTGCGCCGGCAACACTTCGCCGTACATGCCGAATGCCAGCAGCGTCAGCGGGTGCATGGCTTCGTCCAGCCGCAGGCCTTCGGTATACGGCCAGTCGAGCACGTTGGCCCGCAGGCCCGGCATGGTCTTCTGATCGGCCAGCGTCACGAACTCCACATACTTGGCGCTGCCCAGCGGCTGCACCTGGCGCAGCAATTGCGCCAGCGAATAGCCTACCCAGGGAATGACCATGGACCAGCCTTCGACGCAGCGCAGGCGGTAGATGCGCTCTTCCTGCGGGCTGAGCTTGATCAGATCTTCAAGGCTGAACGTGCCGGGCTTGGCCACCAGACCTTCGACCTTGACGCTCCAGGGCGTGGTCTTCAGCGTATGGGCGTTGCGCGCGGGATCGGCCTTGTCGAGGCCGAATTCGTAGTAATTGTTGTACTGCGAGGCATCGGCATAGGGCGTGAGCGTTTCCATGGTGTTGGCACCGACCACCTGGCTGGGTTGACCCGCGAGCGCGGCCAGCTTGCCCGGGCGCTGCACCGCCGCCAATGCG
>JBBKVU010000504.1:0-10284 GCA_037968595.1 Comamonas sp. | reverse complement strand
CAGTTCGCCCTGGACGACGGCGTTGGCCAGCAGCGGGCCGTCGGCGGGGTGCATCTGCCAGCCGCCGTGCTCCGCCTCGGGGAAGCGGTGGGCGAAGTGGGCGCAGCCGAAGATGTGGTCGAGGTGGCCGTGCGTCAGCATCAGGTGGCGGACGGTCAGCCCGGCGGCCTCGATGTACGCCTCGACGGCCTGGCGCTCGGCGCGCGACAGCGTGCCCAGCACATATTCGCCGGCCAGGGCCTGCTGCGCCTGTTCAGCGTCGTCGGGGAAATCGGGAGAAGTCAGGTTCATGACATGCAGGCCCTCAGGGCCACGAGACTGCGTTGTATCCAGGCCTTGACCGTGCCCAGCGGAGCAGCGACGCGCGCGGCGATTTCCTTTTGCGACAGCCCCTCGACATAGGCATACAGAATGCAGTCACGGCGCACCGGCTCGAGCTCGGACAGACAATGCCCGACGCGCCCCGCGCTGTCGGCCCACTGGTCGCCGCGGCTCACCGCTTCCCAGGCGGCCATCGATGCCTGGTCGTCAATCGCCTGCAAGGCCTCGTGCGGCACGTCGGCTTCGCGCAGGTCGTCGCGCCTGGCATTCAAGGCGAGATTGCGCGCCACGCTGTAGATCCAGCCGCGCGCCGATCCACGCGCGGGATCGAAGCTGGCGGCGCGGGTCCAGATATTGACGCAGGCATCGTGCAGCACGTCTTCGGCCAGCGCGCCGTCGCGCACGATGCGCCGCACCACGCCGAACAGCCGACCGGCTTCCTGCTCATACAACCTCTGCATGGCACCGCGCTCGCCGGCAGCGCATGCCAGCAAGATGGCCTCGTAGTCGAAATCGTCGAAGTGAACAGACAAGGTCTAGGCTCCAGACAAATGGGATTTTCACGCCCGCGCAGCGCACCACCCGCTGGAAATGCGCCGGTGCGCCGCCAGGGATGCGGTGTGCCGCACGCTCGATGATGCCATGGACCCGCGCCGGCGCGCAGTACACCGCGGCTCAACCGAAACGAAAGGCCGAAAGCTGGGTCTGCATCACGCGCTGCGAGTAGATCTTGCGGCCGCGGTCCTGGCCGGCCGCGCCCGCGGCCAGCATCAGCGGAATGAGATGCTCCTCATGGCCGGCAGGATGGCAGTCGTGCGCAAAAGGCGCTTGCGCCCAGTTGCGCAAGGCATCGCCGCGCAACTCGGGCGCCGCTTCGACGGCTGCGGTCAGCCAGTCATCGAAGGCCTGCGACGGCGCGGTGTAGCGCGCATCGCCGTAGCCGCGCATGTTGTGAAAGCTCATTCCGCTGCCTATGATCAGCACGCCTTCGGCGCGCAGCGCGGCCAGCGCCTGGCCCAACCCGAGATGCGCGCCCGGGTCCAGGTCGGCGCGCAGCGACAGCTGCACCACCGGTATGTCGGCTTCGGGAAACATCACCTTGAGCGGAATGAACATGCCGTGGTCGAAGCCGCGCGCCGCATCCAGGCGGCTTTCCAAACCAGCGCTGTCGATCAGAGCCGCCATGCGCAGTGCCAGCGCTGGATCGCCCGGCGCGGGGTAGTCGATGCGGTAGGTGTGCTCGGGAAAGCCGTAGTAGTCATAGATCAGCCCGGGCCGGGCAGCGGCCGTGAGGCTGAAACCCGGTGTCTGCCAGTGCCCGGACACCAGCACGATGGCCCTGGGACGCGCGGGCAGCGTGGCGGCGACACCGCGCAGGAATTCGGCCATGCCATTCCAGGTGTCCGCGGGCGACCACTCCATGAAGAAGCAGGGGCCGGCGCCATGGGGGACAAACAGCACCGGCTGCAGCACGGCTGCGGGAGATGAAACATGGGTATCGGGCATGGGAAATTCCTGTGGTCGGCTGGGCCTGGGGCAGTGGGTTGAATGATAATTCGATTGCATAAAACATAGAATCCCTTAAATCAATCCAACAGCTCCTACCCAGAGTACGAAATCAATGCTTGATCGCTTTACCGGAATGCGGGTGTTCGTGCATGCCGCCAGCCATGCAAGCCTGTCGGCTGCGGCCCGGGCGCTGGACATGTCGGCCGCCATGGCCACCAAGCATGTCGACGCGCTTGAAATGCGCCTGGGCGTCAAGCTGCTGCACCGCAGCACGCGCCGGCTGACCCTGACCGACGCCGGAGCGGACTATCTGGCCGCAAGCCGCCGCATCCTGCAGGAACTTGACGAGGCGGAGTCGGAAGTCGCGGCCCAGCGCATCGAGGCGGTGGGCAGGTTGCGCATCAATCTGCCGTTGTCCTTCGGCACGCGCTTCATCGCGCCGCTGCTGCCTGAATTCAGCCGCCGCTATCCCCAGGTTGAAGTCGAGCTCGGTCTGAGCGACGCCCAGCAGGATCTGATCCAGGGCGGCTGGGACATGGCCATACGCATAGGCCATCTCGCGGACAGCGCGCTCAAGGCGCGGCGGCTGGGAAACTGTCCGATGCAGATCTGCGCCGCGCCCGCCTATCTGGCGCGCCGTGGCACGCCGCGGCGCGTGGCCGAACTGTCGGCGCACAACTGCCTGAGCTATGTGCTGTCACCGCTGCAGGGACAGGGAATCTGGGCTTTTGGCCGTGACGGTGACATCCAGATTCCTGTGCAAGGCAATCTCAAGGCCAACAACGGCGATGCACTGCTTGCGGCGGCGGTCGGTGGTCAGGGCGTGATCTACCAACCGAATTTCATCGTTGCAGAGGCGCTGGCCAGCGGCGCGCTGGTGGCCCTGGAGCTGGACCAGCCGGCGCCAGACCCCGGAGGTCTGCATGTGCTGTTCCCCGCCGATCGCCGCCTGCCGGCCAAGGTCAGGGCCATGATCGACTATCTCGTCGAGTCGTTTTCACCCGCGCCTGCAACAGCGCCCGCCGCGGACTGAGCCTGCCCTGGACCTGCGGCCCAGGGTGCGGGCGGGCTTACTTCCAGAAGATGTAGTCGGCCTGGTACATGACGATCTGGCGCTGGCCCTTGTTGCCTGCCGTGCAGGCCATTGCCGGCGCCACGCCGCCCTTCAGGGCCACGCGCTGGATATAGGTCACGCCCGTCATGGCTCCGCTGCCCATCGCGGGATTGGCCTTGACCAGCTGATAGGGCAGGTTGCCGTCGCCCGAGGGAGCGACTGCCAGCTGCGTCGCCGTGACCTTGGATCCATCAAGCGCTTCCCAGGTAGCCGGAGGGCCGTAGTAAGTACCCACTTTCTTGCCGCCGCGATCCATCAGGTCGGCCTGTGGGCCGACAAATACCCATTCGGTCTGGCCTGGCGCATTCGCCTTGTCACGGCATTCATAGGTGATCTGGCCGTTGCCTGTCGTGGTTTCCCAGGCGACCTTGTTGCCTGCAGGCACGCGAATGGTTTCCGGAACACTCATGGGATTGAAGTGCTGCGACTTGTCCATGGAGCCACAGGCGGTGAGCAAGACTGCCGAAGCGATGATGGAAGCAGAAAGTGTTTTCATGGAAATTCTCCAGAAGGAAATGGTGGCAAAAACCAGGCAACTCGATGAGCTGCTACAGGTACTACCCACCAGAACGGACTTTGGATGCAGCCAGGCGAAAATAAATTTGCCTGGCCGCCAAGGCCCGGCTTGCAGCGGCGTCTGCACCCGTCCATGTCACGGCGTTCCCTCGGCGGGCAAGGTGATTTGCGCTTGTGTGCAGCATGCGCACTAGCGCGGGCCCACGGCGCTGGCCATGCGCAGCAACCGTGAAAAGCGTGCAGCGCAATTTCTGTCTGGCAAAAGCCGCCTTGCAGCCAGCCGCGGCTGCTTGACCGCGCAAGCCATGGCCAGGATTCATGCGCAGTCGCCGGGGGCTGTTGTGCGCTCTGGCGAACCCAGCAACGCTGCAATGCAGGCAGCATTCCAACCAAACCGTCTCCTCGGATACCAAAGGGTTTTCCCTTGGATTGCATGGACTGCCGCGGCCGCTGGCTTGCGCTCGAACGCCTGCCGATGGCTTGGCAACGATGCCTTGATCTGCATGTCGGTGCCTGACGTTCATCGCCGGTTTGGAAAAAAAAGCACGCACAGCGGGTTGTTCTCTTTAGATTGTGGTTTTAAAACTCTGATTTAGAGGCGTCAGCGCTGACGTCTGGTGGCTTGAAAGTTATCCACATTTCGCCTTGATTCGAGCGCCTGATCACGCCTCGCGCCGGGCAACCAGGCGGCCCGCGGCAATCGCGTCGAGGAAGGTCTGGCACATCGGTCGCGCAGCGCGGCGCCCATTCCGTTCTTCCAGCAGCATGCCGCAGGCATCGACCGTGACCACCAGCCTGGCATCCCGGCTCTGAAAGGTCTGGCCGGCAAAAGCCGCCGTCTTTTCCTGCAGATAGCTCTGCTGCTGCTGCTCCAGGGCTTCACTGCTTGCGACCTGGGCGCGCTGACCAAAGTCGCTGTCGCTGCTCAACAGGGAGCGCAGGTAGGCGTAAAGCCTGCGCCCTTCGAGTTTTTCCAGATATTTGCGCGTCGCGCCGACCACATCCGACAGGCGCTGGCTGCTTTGCTTGGCGAGTTTCATCAACTGCAGCACGCCCGTGCCTTGCATGCCTTGCTCGCGCACCAGCCAGGCAAGGTCAGAAGGCAGCTTGAGTTTGCCGAAGGTTTCGAATTGCGCCCCGCGGTCGGCCGCGTGTGGCGGGGTGGCTGCAGGCTTGTTACTTGTCGGGCGCGGCGCGGCAGCGACCGCGGCGGGTTTTCCGCTGTGGCTGCTATCGGTGAGCAGCAGGGCATCGAGCAGCTTGACGGTGGGAATCAGTGGCGAGCTGGAGCCGCGCAGACCCGCCCGGGCTTTCTGCGCCCTTTCGATCAGGCCGCGGTCTTCCAGCCATTTCACCACGCGATGCACCGTTTCCACCGATTTTCCCGATTCGCAGGCAAGTGTGCCGCGACTGGCCAAAATCGGCGAATTCAGCCGAATCAGGTTGATTTTCTTGATGATGCGAAAAATCACGCGGAGATAGCCGTCGGGCACGTCGCGGAACAAAGGCGACTCATCCAGGGCTGAACAGGCGCGCGCAATCATCGAAGGGTAAACAGTAGGGGCGAGTTTTTCCATCGCGGTCTCCAAAGGACACGAAAATCCCTTGACGACTTCTTCTCAGTTCCCTTACTATTCGCTCATTCGGAGAGCTTTTGACCGATTTCCATCGGTTGAAGGGAATTTGGGAAGAATCATCAAGATTCACAAGCAACCCTCAAAGTTGGCGCTTTGAGGGTTTTTTGTTTTCTGAACGAAAGTGCTGGGACTCAAGTCATGGTCGTTCTCCGGTTTGGAGGGCCCAGACGCACCGAACCCCGCTCGGGGCGGGGTTCGGTGGGGTGTTTATGCGTATAAACACTGGGGTGGGCTGTCGGTGCCCTCGTCGAGGGGTTGGCCGTAGTGCCGTGGGCCCGGGCAGCTGTTTATACGTATAAACAGCGCTGCCGGAGCAGGCACGCAGCCGAAGGCTGCAGACGTCCATCGCATGCTCTCGCTGACCGGCCAATTGGCGAGCCGGTTTATGCGTATAAACAGCGGTACATGGCGCCAGGGGCGACATGTAGCACTGCTGCACGGGCAAAGTCTGTGGATACGCATGAACTCCAACTGCGACCACGGTGCTCAACACGCCTTGCGGCGTGCATCGGGTCTGAAGTTCATGCGTATCGACAGTGTGTGAAGGCCATTGCGTTGCCGGCTTCACGCCATCATTCCGGCGTTGCTGAGCCGGCAAAAAGCAAAACGGCCGCACAGGCTTGCACCTGGCGGCTTGTTTATGCGTATAAACAGCTTCAGTCATGGAGCCCGGGCTTTTCTGCAGCAGGCAATTTTTCCGGCTCGGGCGGCAGAACCACCGCCACCGTATCCAGCAGGTTTTCTAGCGCCGTGGCAAACGCCAGTCGCTTGTCGTCAGGCACGGCAATCGAGACTTCGAAGACATCGCCGCGCTGCTTGTAATAGCCGTTGGAATATTTGATCTGCTTGGACGGGCTGGCACTCTTGGAACCCGACGGGTTCAGAAAGGCCTGGACCTGGTTGGACAACCAGCGCAGTGGCTGGTCCTCGGCGGCAAATTTGTTCGCCAACGAAACCGCACGCCGCTGGCCGCATTTCTCGTGTACCTTGAGCAACTGGTAGGCAGCATTGGCGCCGAACTTCTCGGGATGCTGGCGCACCAGCTCCAGCAGATCCTCCGGCAGTTTGGCGTAGGCACGATAAAAGCTCATCAGCGTCTTGGAGAGCTTGGCGCGGCGCGCGATGTCGGACGCGGACTCACCGGCGACGATCAGCTTCTCATAGAACATTGCCCGGTCGAAATCGCAATGCTGCTGGCGGCATTCGTTTTGCTCATAGCCGAACCAGGCCGATTCTTCCAGGCTCAGATCGAGGTGGACCTCGGCCAGCAGGGATTCGAAAACCTTGTGCTCGCGGCAGGCCTGCACACGCGTCCAGCCATCGCAGATGATGAACCGGCCCGCGGCGCTGGGATTGGGAATGACGTGAATCGGATCGTGCTGACCTTGCGTGCGCAGGTTTTCCGCGCGCTGGAGAATCATCTCCGAGGTATAGACCTCGCGCGGCGCCAGTGGATTCGGGTCGATGAGCTGCAGGCTGATCTGCTGAACATAGCGCTCCGGCTGACGCGCCGGCACCGCGGCCTGCTCATCGTTGCTGGCGGGAACGCCTGCCGAATCGGGTTTTGCCACCGGCATGTCCGGCAGCGCATGCAGCGGTACGGCCGGAACGACGGACCCGCTCTTGATCAGTCCGGAAAGCTTTGGCGGTGGTTTGGCCATGGTCATTCTCCAACCGGCATGCCTGGCATGGTGATGCGATAGCTGCGGATCAGGCTCTTGGCCACGTCATAGATGGCGGCGGCACCGACCGAGCTGGGTTCGACTTCGACCAGCGGAGCCGTTTCGCGCGCGTTGGGATTCAACTGGCGCGCAAACCCGGAAAACTGCGGAATGATCGAGTCATTGAGCATCGATCCATACTTCGAATAGAGGAAGCCCATGCTCTCGCGCACATGCTTGAGGCTGGGATGGTATTTGTTGATCACCACTTCCATGCCGACTTCGGCGCCGGTCACCGACTGGATTTCGGCAAGATTGGAAGCCAGCGAGTCGAGCGCCCGCAGGCAACTGCCTTCGGGTTCGACAATCGTCAGCACCTTGCCCGAGACCTTGGCGGCAAACGAGAATGCCAGCCCGATCGGGGTCGTGCCCGGCGCGGTGTCGACAATGATGACGTCATAGGCGCTCGACAGAAACGCGCCGTTGCGGTTCAGGAAAAGCTGAGCGCGGGCGTGGCTGGCCATGACCGCCACCAGGCTGGCATCGGTTTCGGCCAGCGTGATGTCGGCGGGAATCAGATCGAGAAATCCGCCTTCGTAGATGTGCTTGATTGCCGATGGCAATTCGGCATCGGGTTCCTTCTCGGCCTTGCGCAGAAAGTGACCAATGTGGCGAATGTCGGTTTCGTAACCAGTTGTATCAATGCCAAGCAGATTCGAAGCCGAGGCCTGGGGATCTGCATCGATGACCAGAACCCGAAAACCCATCATTGCCAGCGACGAGGCAACGTTGACGGAAACACTGGTCTTGCCCACGCCGCCCTTGGTCATGCGGGTGACGATGACCGGGGGAAGATTCGTCGAGCCCAAAGGCAGGGAATGCGTAGTCGGCGGAACCATGCCCGCAGCGCGGTAACGCGCCGCGCGCATGTCTGCCGGCGTGTACTTCATGTGGTGCTGGCCCGCAGGCTTTTCGCGACCCACCAACTCCTGCAACTTTTTTGCGGAAACATCCAAGCCTGACAGGGCTGTCGCTACAGATGTTTTGAATTGAATCGCTCTAGCCATGGCATTAACCAACGTATCTCATGTTTGAGAAGCGAAGCATAAGGCCGAACAACAATGTTGACAAGTTTTTTCTTGATGCGCCTAAAAAAACTACCAATCTGCGAGCATCGTCCCCAAGCTTATACGCGGAACAATAGAAGATTGCGTAGACGCTGCGATGCCAGATAGTTGCGATACCGAAGACGCGTCACCAAGCAACTTCCCGCCCAAGTGGTAGTTGGATGTTGCGGTTTTTATGACATTTTCAGCCAGGCCTGCTTGTGCAGGCAGTGAAATGGTCATGGAAGAAAATGCAGCTTGCTTCTTATTAGCAGAGGTCGTTGTGCAATCCGCAGGTTGATGGGAGCAGCCAAGCAGGCATCGACCCAAACCATCTCACCCTATGCACTGCAGTCGGATCTGGATTGGGTGTCACAATCCAGCATGGAGATGCCTTATCAAGGCTAGTACTCACTCCGAACATATCTTATGGTCGGCTTCTATGCTGCTTACATGTGGTGGGGAATAAGTAAATGTTCTGGTGCTAAATTTGTTTTATATTTCATGTAAGCTGTATCCGTATTTCCAGCAAGTCACTTTAGCCGCTGAAGTTCCTGCCCTTGCATCCTGCTTGCAAGGCACTCTGTCACGCAGTGAGATCGATGTATGCGTGGCTTTCCACGCATACCAGAGCTTGTCAGGACTGTTCTGGCATGAAGATGCGCTACTGCATCCGGGTGGCTCCAGCTCTCACTACAGATATGCGTTCGTTCCCCACCCAGGCCGGGCAACGCCGCCAGACACTTGCGGTTGTCAGCGTCTGTGCGCATGCATCGCGCCAGAATTGCTTGCCTTTACACCGAGCGTATATGTCCGTATGGAAGCCCATTGCGCTCTCATACGATGGCGATGACATCGGCGGCTTAGTCAGCTCGGCATGTAGATCGATCTTCCGGCGCAACACACCGCCCTTTCCCTCCGCCGTGGCGAGCCCCCGTCAGACATGCGAGCCTGCATCTCTTTATCTGTACCACTGCATGCTGTACCGAGTCCGTTTCGTTATAAGCTGTACTATCGAATTGCATGTAAGCTGTATTGGAGCGCCGCCCTCCACCCATGGGGTGACCATGCCGCCGGCATCGCTGGCTGCAAGGCGTCAACGACCCCATCAGCATTTCAGCATGCAAGCGCGCACCGCAAACAATTGGCCATGTTGGCGCCATCCTTCAGGCGATTTTCTGCGACCCAGGGGCCAGCCCCGCCTGCAGCGGGCACAATCATCGGCTTCCGATACACGCGCCCGCGCCTTCAGGCCAGGGCTGACAATGCATTGCCTGCCATGACCCACGCTCTTGCCTCCATGCCCCCCAGAGTAGCCCTGGTGACCGGTTCCACGTCCGGCATCGGCGCCGCCATTGCGCGCCGTCTTTCCAGCGAAGGTTTTGCGCTGGTGTTGCATTCGCGCAGTTCCGTGGTCACGGGCCGAGCGCTGGCCGAGGAGCTGGGCAATGCGGTCTATGTTCAGGCCGATCTGGCGCAAGACAGCGACCGGGTGCGGCTGGTGCAGCAAGCAGTCGCCGCCTGGGGACGGCTCGATGTGCTGGTCAACAATGCGGGCATCAGCCAGGTGATCGCGCATGCCGATCTCGCCGCCGCAACGCCCGACATCTGGCATGCGCTGCACGAAGTCAACGTGGTCGCGCCCTTTCGTCTGATCGCGCTGGCCGAATCGGCGCTGCGCGCCGCGTCTCAGCCTGGCCAGCCGGCCTGTGTGGTGAACATCAGTTCGCACGCCGGCGTGCGACCCAAGGGCGCGTCGATTCCCTATGCGGCAAGCAAGGCCGCGCTCAACCATATGACGCGGCTGCTGGCGCTGTCGCTGGCGCCCGACATACGCGTCAATGCCGTGGCACCCGGCCTGGTCGATACGCCGCTCACCGCCAGCTGGCTTCAGGCCCAGCAGCTGTGGCAGGAGCGCTCGCCCATGCAGCGCGCCGCCCGGCCCGAGGACATCGCCCAGGTGGTGGCAATGCTCGTCGCATCGCACTACCTGACGGGTGAAATCCTGCTGTCGGACGGCGGGCTGAACCTCACCTGAGCGGGCTACTTCGCGAAACGCACGACGGCTTCCCTGGACTGCTGGGTCTGGGGCAGCGTGGCCAGCTCCCCCAGCGTCACCGGCTTGGTGGGAAAGCGCAGCCGGTAGTAGCCGACGTCGCTGGGGTGGCGAGCGCTTTCATCGGCAATCAGCTCGCTGACCGTGAGGCCGCAGAACCGCCCCTGGCAAGGCCCCATGCCGCAGCGCAGGAAGGCCTTCATCTGGTTGGGCCCCTGGCAGCCCAGGCGCGCCGTGCTGCGCACCTGCTCGGCCGTGACTTCCTCGCAGCGACAGACAATGGTGTCGCCCACCGGCCGACGAAATTGCACCGGTGCGCGGTACAGCGTCTCGAAGAAAGCGCGGCCGCGCTGCGCGCGTTGCA
>JBBKVU010000503.1:0-3616 GCA_037968595.1 Comamonas sp. | reverse complement strand
GCCGTACATGCTCGAGCAGCAGCAGGGCGCCATCGTCAATGTCTCGTCGATTGCCACGCGCAGCGTCAACCGCGTGCCCTACGGCGCGGCCAAGGGCGGCGTGAACGCGCTGACGGCCTGCCTGGCCTTCGAGAACGGCGAGCGCGGCATTCGCATCAATGCGGTCGCGCCCGGCGGCACCGAGGCGCCGCCGCGCCGGATTCCGCGCAACGCGGCCGAGCAGTGCCCGGCGGAAAAGCAGTGGTACCAGCAGATCGTCGACCAGACCGTGTCCAGCAGCCTGATGAAGCGCTATGGCTCGCTGGACGAACAGGCCGCGGCGATTCTCTTTCTGGCGTCCGACCAGGCGTCGTACATCACGGGAACGGTGCTGCCCGTCGGGGGTGGCGACCAGGGGTGACGGCGCAGCGCGGCAAAAGATAACAAGCAAGTACAACAGGAGACAACATGAAGACACTGGATGTGAACGAGGTGATAGACAACGCGCGTTTCACGCGCTTTCACTGGTCGGTGATGTGGCTGTGCGCCACGCTGCTGATCTTCGACGGCTACGACCTGTTCATCTATGGCGCGGTGCTGCCCACGCTGATGCAGCATTGGCAGCTCACGCCGGTGCAGGCCGGAGCTCTGGGCAGCTATGCGCTGTTCGGCATGATGTTCGGTGCCTTCATCTTCGGTCCGCTGGCCGACCGCATAGGCCGCAAGAAAGGCATTGCCATCAGCTTCGTGCTGTTCAGCCTGGCGACGTTTTGCAGCGGCTTTGCCGCGACGCCGACCGAGTTCGGCATCTTCCGCTTCATTGCCGGCCTGGGCTGCGGCGGCCTGATGCCCAATGCGGTGGCGCTGATGAACGAGTACGCCCCCAAACGTTCCAGAAGCACGCTGGTGGCCATCATGTTCAGCGGCTACTCGCTGGGCGGCGTGCTGTGCGCCGGCCTGGGCATCTACATGCTGCCGCGGTTCGGCTGGCAGTCGATGTTCTTCGCGGCCGCCGCGCCGCTGGCCATACTGCCCATCGTGCTGTGGAAGCTGCCCGAATCGGTGGGCTTCATGCTGCGCCAGGGCCAGCACGAGAAAGCCCGGGCCACGCTGCTGAAGATGGCGCCGCATCTCGATCTGGCCGACACGCAGCTGGTGCAGTCCGGCGCCAAGGGCGCGGGCGCGCCCATGCTCGACCTGTTCAAGGAAAGCCGCACGCTGGGCACGTTCATGATCTGGCTGTCGTTCTTCTGCTGCCTGCTGATGGTGTATGCGCTGGGCTCGTGGCTGCCCAAGCTGATGGCCAGCGCCGGCTACAGCCTGGGCTCCAGCCTGTCGTTCCTGCTGGCGCTCAATTTCGGCGGCGTGATCGGCGCGATTGCCGGCGGCTGGCTGGGGGACCGCTTCAGCCTGCCCAAGGTGATGGTCGGCTACTTCGCGCTGGGCACGGCATCGATTGCGCTGCTGGGCTTCAACAGCCCCATGCCCGTGCTCTATCTGCTGATCGTGATTGCGGGCGCAACCACCATAGGCACGCAGATCCTGCTGTATGCCAACACCGCGCAGTTCTATCCGCTGGCCATACGCTCCACCGGCATTGGCTGGGCTTCGGGCGTGGGCCGCATCGGCGCGATTGTCGGGCCGCTGCTGGGCGGCTCGCTGATGGCCGCGGCGCTGCCGCTGAAGATGAATTTCCTGGTGTTTGCCATTCCCGGGCTGGTGGCCGCGCTGGCCATAGGCGTCTTCATGCTGGTCTATCGCCCGCGCGCCACGGCGGCCACGCTGGCCGCCCAGCCACCCGCGGTCGGTGCGCGCAAGCTGGCCTGAAACACGTCGCCTCGCCCATGCCATGAGATTCAAGGACTTTTCCCTCAGCGCCTGGGTGGCCGGCGGGCTGGCGGTGCTGATTTCGTACTGCGGGCCGCTGGTGATCTTCATCCAGGCCGCGCAGGCCGGGGGCATGGACGCGCAGACGCTGAGCTCGTGGATCTGGGCGATTTCCCTGGGCGCGGGGCTCAGCGGCCTGCTGCTGAGCGCCTGGCTGCGCCAGCCCATCATCACGGCCTGGTCGGCGCCGGGAACGGCGCTGCTGTTGAGCCTGTTTCCGCAGATATCCATGGCCGAGGTGGTGGGGGCCTACCTCACGACGGCAGTGCTGGTCATCGCCATCGGCGTCACGGGCTGCTTCGAGCGCATCGTGCGGCTGATTCCCAAAGGCATTGCGGCCGGGATGCTGGCCGGCATCCTGTTCCAGTTCGGCGCGCAGGCGTTCCGCGCCAGCGCGGACATGGCGCCCGTGGTGTTTGCGATGCTCGCGGCTTACCTGCTGGGCCGGCGCCTGTGGCCACGCTATGCCATCGTGCTGGTGGCCGGGGTCGGCCTGGCGGTGGCGACCCTGCTGGGCGAAACACGGCTGCAGCTGCTCGAGCCGGTGCTGGCCAGCCCGGTATTCGTGGCGCCGGCGTTTGGCTGGAGCGCCTTCTTCAGCTTCACCGTGCCTTTGCTGCTGGTGAGCCTGACCGGGCAGTATCTTCCGGGCATGAGCCTGCTGCGGCTTGCGGGCTACCAGACCCCGGCGCGCGCCGTGCTTGCCGGCACCGGCCTGGCTTCGCTGCTGGTGGCCTGCTTTGGCGGCACCTCCATCGTGCTGGCCTCCATCACGGCCGCGCTGTGCACCGGCAGCGACGCCCATGCCGATGCCCGCAGGCGCTATGTCGCCGGCATCGCCAGCGGCATCTTCTATCTTGTCGGCGCGGCGTTTGCGGGCAGCATCGTGCTGCTGTTCAACGCCTTTCCGCCGCCATTCATTGCCGCCCTTGCGGGCCTGGCGCTGATTGGCGCGATTGCCAGCAACCTCGAGCTGCTGGCGCAGGAGCGCGGCACCCTGGAGGCTTCGGTGATTGCCTTTCTGGCCACGGCCTCGGGCATGTCGCTGTTCGGCCTGGGCGCTGCATTCTGGGGCGTGGTTCTGGGAATTGCCAGCCACCTGGTGCTGCGCCAGCGCGCCGGCGGCAAAAACCATCCACCCTGCGAAAGCCCGCGTAAATGACGCCACCTCTTCATCGGCACGATGCCGAACTGCAAATCCTGTGTGTACTTCCCGGCCGGGCGCATGACCTGGCGCGCCTGGGCCTGCTGGCCAAGCCGGGGCGCGCGCCGGTGGTGACGGTGATCGGCAAGTACAACCATGGCAAGAGCCGCCTGCTCAACGAACTGATAGGCAGGCCGGCTTTCGGTGTCGCCGACCGGCGCGAGACGCTGGTGCTCAGCGAGCAGCTGCATGCCGGCGTGTGCTGGCTCGATGCGCCCGGCCTGGATGCCGATGTCGACGCGGCCGATGACGATCACGCGCTGCAGGCCACCTGGTTGAAATCGGATATCCGCTTGTTCGTGCATGCGGCCAAGGAAGGCGAGCTCGATGCCGCCGAGCGCAGCCTGCTGGCCGCGCTGTGCGACGACGCGCAGCGCTCGCAGCGCCAGACTTTGCTGGTGCTGACGCAGGTGGATCAACTGGTCGACGAGGCGCAGCAGCAAAAAGTCGTGCAGGCGATCGCTCTGCAGACCGGCGCCATGGCGCTGCATGCGGTGTCGTCGACACGCTACAGACAGGGCGTGGACGCGGGCAAGCGCCTGCTGC
>JBBKVU010000502.1:0-7757 GCA_037968595.1 Comamonas sp. | reverse complement strand
CCGCGCAGGCCAGCGCCGCACAGAGCAGCGCACGCAAGGGGAGTTGTAGCAAAGAAAGCATTTTTTGGAACCTGGGGGCATCGCCGGACCCGCCGGCGGTGGCAGTGGTACACCCCACTATGATGCCTTGATTGACTCAACGTTCCATCGGACGGCGCCGCGCGCGCTGCCCGACCCCCTCCATCATGACTTCACCGCTCACCCATTTCGACGCCCAGGGCCAGGCCCACATGGTCGATGTCGCCGCCAAAGCCGCAACCCACCGCATCGCCGTTGCCGAAGGCCGCATCATCATGCTGCCGGCGACGCTGGCCCTGATTGCCTCGGGCAGCGCCAAGAAAGGCGACGTGCTGGGCATTGCCCGCATCGCCGGCATCATGGCCGCGAAAAAGACCAGCGAATTGATTCCGCTGTGCCATCCGCTGGCGCTGACACGTGTGGCCGTCGATTTTGAATTGCTGGAATCCGACAACGCCGTCCAATGCCGCGCCACGGTCGAAACCGTGGGGCCCACGGGCGTTGAAATGGAAGCGTTGACGGCGGTGCAGATCGCGCTGCTGACGATCTACGACATGTGCAAGGCCGCCGACCGGGGGATGACGATCTCCGGCGTGCGCGTGCTGGAGAAGCATGGGGGGAAGTCGGGTTCGTGGCAGGTGGCTTGATCGCCGTGCGCACTGCTGGCGGTTGACGGCCCTTCGATCCTTCGACTGGCTCAGGATTCAGGGCGAACAGGGTTTATCCGTTCGTCCTGAGCTTGCCTCGCCGGCCGCGTCGAAGGATGAACGGCCTGGGCTCGGGTATCAGCAGCCCGCCGCGCATCAAGGCACCACATAACGACAGTTTGCCGGCACATACTTGAATGCTTCCGAGGCGGCAATGCCGCAGCCCCAGACCATGGGGAGAGCTGAGCGTATGGGGTTGGAGGGTAGAGCGGAGTTGGTCACGGCGCCGCTGCCAGGTGTCAGCACAATAGGTGCACCCAAAGCCGCAGCTACTTGGCCGTCATACGTGATGGTGATCCGGCCATCCCCCATGACAGGCGTTGCCAATACTGGAATTCCGGCAATGGCAATCGATGCCACATTGGAGCCAGCAGTGTATTCATAGTTATAGGATCCTACCTCTGGGGTGGATGCGGCAGCAGCGCCAGTTCCGGCATACGCGGCAATCCTGGGTGTGCGAGCGGTAGAGAATGTGTCAGCGACATTAATTTTCGCTGCACTTGCGAGTATCAGTCCTTCACTCACGCGGGCGCGGATCGTGTAACCCTGATAGGCGGGCAGGGCAATAGCCCCTAAAACACCAATGATTGCCACTACTACCATCAGCTCGATCAAGGTAAAACCTTGCTGGAAATTTCGCTTCATTGAAGGCTCCTTGGTCAAGATTTATGCATATACATGCACGCTGGCAGGGAAATTTCTGAGGATAGGTGGTCAATAAGAAAAAGTCATGGCATTTCAATATTTCACGTCTCATTTTGAAATACTGTAAATTCCCCTGAGTAGTATAAGTCCGATGAATTTTCGTCAGGTTACATCAAAGCACATTGCGCTGAGGGCAGTTCGTTCATGGTTCGACAAGCTCACCACGAACGGCATTTTCGTTCGCCCTGAGCTTGTCTAAGGGTGAACGTCTATTGTCGAGTGTCGAACTCAAATGTTTATTTGCGCGGAATAAAGCCATCGCCCGGAATATAGGTGAAGGGCTCCATATTTCGTGCATCGATCAATGCAATCCAATCCATGGAACGCACGCTGGTCAGCGGCAACCAGATCACAGATGCATAAGGAACGCTGAATTTTTCCGCAAGTTGGGTGATCTTCGCCTGTTTGTGAGGATAGACTGCGAGCAACTCCGGCAAATTTCGGCTGGCTGCTCTCACCTTGTCCTTGGCGGGCGCATATTCTTCCCACATTTCGGGGCGTACCGAAGGCTCCTTGCCCGCAATTGATAACTCGATGCTGCGCAACATTTCATTTCCGTCCAGCGGAGCCCGGGTGCTCAACAACTCAGGACCCATCAATGGCAGACTTTTCCAGCGTTCAGGTGCGTTGGCCATATCGATGGGGTCAATTTCCGTTGGATTAATCATGCGCAAACGGTCAGTTTCAAATACGATGTAAACCGGACGAATCTGGAAAATTGTCCACACACCATAGGTAAGCGCCGCCAGTTGAATGACTACCACGATGGTCGCATCAGTCAGCAATTCCCTGCGAGACTTTCTTGGATTCCAAATGATCAGCAAGAGCAGTGGTCCGCATATGATGTTAATGGAAATTACCAAGAAATACAGTGATTTGCTATCGGTGATTTCGGTGAGGGAGCCAGGAAACCATATTTTGAAAACAATGAAGGAAATAATGGCTGCTACTATTGTTGAGCCTATCAAATGTAAGGTGGCAGCCTTCATTTTTTCATTATTTATATTTTGTTTCATAGGGTTGAAATAATAAAAGGACCGATTAATGGCCCTTTTATTTGGATTTTGTCTTAGCCACTAATTGGCATCAGGCATAAAGACTCGGTTTAAGGAGCGGCAACTGCATAGCGGCAATTGGCAGGCAGGTACTTGAAGGCTGCTGTAGTAACTGTGCCGCAACCCCAAACTACAGGGGCGCCGCGAACCATTGCCGCAGTGGGTGTAGCCCGATTGGTCACGTTGCCGCTGCCTGGGGTTAGCAGGACTGGTGTCGTCAGTGCATTGGCAACTTGGCCTGCGTAAGTGATGGTGATACGTCCTTCGTTTGCGGCAGGGGCGACAACATTCGCAATGCCCGCAATAGCAATCGATGTGACGATAGTGCCCGGAGTATATTCAAAGCCATAGTTCGATGTGCCAGCTGCCGGAGCTACTTCTGGGCCATCGCCATCGTACAAATTAACTGCACCCTGGTTGACATTGGCAAATGCATCTGCCACTGCTGTCTTGGCAGCGGTAGCCAAGCCCAAACCTTCAGTAACTCGTGCGCGGATCGTGTAATCCTGATAAGCCGGCAGTGCCACTGCAGCCAAAATACCAATGATCGCCACAACGATCATCAGTTCGATCAAGGTAAAACCTTGCTGGATAGTGCGCTTCATCTAAAGCTCCTGGGTAAAAAAATTAGGTAACCCACATGAGCAAGTGTTGTGCCAATGTGCGTTGGGGGATCTGTCCTGCGTCGCTGTAAAGTTTGGTTGCACTTACAGTGACGTTCAAACATTTTCTGACAAGTTTGCCGCGGGCGTGTGACAAAGTTGTCATGTCTGTGGGTATCTTGCCAAAAGATGTCACGCTTGACGCAGCGCAGGCGCTCAGGCGGCGGGTTGTAGCAGCAGAAAGTGCAGCTGGGTGCCGGCGAGTTCGATCAGGTCGCCATGCTGCAGCGGACGGGCTTCATGGCCCACGGCCAGTCCGTTGAGGCGCAGGCTGCCGTCGGCGCCTTCGGTGCGGGCTACGGTGAAGCCCGTGGCCTTGCGCGTGATGGCGGCCACGGCCAAGCCGGGCTTGCCCAGGGTGGTCACGGGCTTGACCAGCGCGACTTCGCGCGTGGCGTCGCCGGCTATGCGCAGGCAGGCGGGCTGGTTTGCAGCGGCCGTCGCGGCCCAGGCGGCGTGTTCCTGGGGCGTGAACTGCAGGCTCAGCTGGTACTGGCCGATGTGCAGCTGATCGTCGTGCTGCAAGTCCTGGCGCGTGATGCGCTGCTGGTTCACATAGGTGCCGTTGGTGCTGTGCAGGTCTTCGATGGAGACGCGGCCGTCTACGCAATGCAGCAGCGCGTGCTCGCCGCTGACGGCCAGGTTGCTGATGACGATGTCGTTGTATGGCCGCCGCCCGAGCGTGGTGCGCTCCTTGGTCAGCGCGACTTCCTTGATGATGGTTCCGTCAATTGAAATGACCAGGCTGGGCATGCACGGGACTCCTGCGGGTGATTGGCGCGCGCAGCCTTGGGTAAAGGCCGCAGGCAACACGGGAGTTTAGAGGGTTTTGCCGGCAATCGGCGGTCCGTTGCTCAGTCCGCTGACACGGCTTCGACGCTGGCAAGAATGACGCTGATGTTGTCATGCCCGCCCAGTGCATTGGCGCGCGCGATCAGCTGTTCGGCCTGGCGCTCCAGCGGCTCGGCCGTAGCCAGCAGCGCCGCGATCTCGTTGGCGGCGAGCAGGTCGCTGAGTCCGTCGGAGCACAGCAGGATGCGGTCACCGGCCTCAAGCGCCTGCTCGCGCAGCGTGGGCCGGGCGCGGTCGGAGACCCCCAGCGCGCGCGTGACCAGATGGCCCAGCCCGGACTGCGCTGCCGCGTCGGTGCTGATCTGGCCGGCATCGATCTGCTCCTGCAGCCAGGAGTGGTCGCTGGTGAGCTGCGTCAAATTGGCGCCGCGCCACAGATAGGCGCGCGAGTCGCCCAGGTGGGCAAGCACCAGCCGGTCCTGCGTGAAGACCGCCGCGACCACCGTGGCGCCCATTCCCTTGCAATCGGCATGCTCGCGCGCATGGGTGCGCACGGCAGTGTTGGCCGCCTGCACGCAATGCTCGAGCGCGCGGTGCACCACGGCCATGCGCGGCGGCTGGTGTTTTTTCGCCGACTTGAGTGCGCTGTGCTGCAGCGATTGCGTGATGCATTTCACCGCCAGCGCGCTGGCGACTTCGCCGGCCCGGTAGCCGCCCATGCCATCGGCAAGCACCGCCACGGACCAGGCTGGCGCCACCTCCACATGCACTGCATCCTCATTGTTGGGGCGCACCATGCCGGCGTCGCTGCGCTGCGCAAATGCGTAGCGCCACTGTGGTGAGGGCGGGGAGGGGCGGCAAAAGCGCAGCAGCACGGGCAGATGGGTGAGGAAGGCAGGAAGGAGTGCGGCCGGGTGGCACGCATTGCGGCGATTGTCCGGGGGCGGGCAATGACCCTTTGACTGTTGTGTGCAGCAGTCGGTTCCCGCGTAACGCGGCGCCATGAAAAACGGCGCCGGTGGCGTGCCGTTGCGGCAATAAAAAAAGGATGGTGCCTGGCGCGCATTGCAGCGCGAAAAGCATCCATCCTTTGTCCTGCGGGCAGCGCTGCGAGAGCGCGGCTCCAGGGGGCATCAAGCCGTGAAGATCAGATCAGGCCCTTGAGCAGACGCGCCATTTCCGACGGGTTGCGGGTGATCGTGAAGCCGCACTCTTCCATGATGGCGAGCTTGGCATCGGCCGTGTCGGCGCCACCGGAGATCAGCGCGCCGGCGTGGCCCATGCGCTTGCCTGCGGGAGCGGTCACGCCAGCGATGAAGCCGACGATAGGCTTCTTCATGTTGGCCTTGCACCACATGGCGGCTTCGGCTTCATCGGGTCCGCCGATTTCACCGATCATGATCACGGCGTCGGTGTCGGGATCGTCGTTGAAGGCCTGCATCACGTCGATGTGCTTGAGGCCGTTGATGGGGTCGCCACCAATGCCGACTGCCGACGACTGGCCGATGCCCAGTTCGGTCAGCTGAGCCACGGCTTCATAGGTCAGCGTGCCGGAGCGCGAGACCACGCCGATGCGGCCCTTCTTGTGGATGTGACCGGGCATGATGCCGATCTTGATCTCGTCAGGCGTGATCAGGCCGGGGCAGTTGGGACCCAGCAGCAGGGTCTTCTTGCCGCCGGCGGCTTCCTTGGCCTTCATGCGGTTGCGCACTTCCAGCATGTCACGGACGGGAATGCCTTCGGTGATGCAGATTGCCAGGTCCAGGTCGGCTTCGACGGCTTCCCAGATGGCGGCAGCAGCGCCTGCGGGCGGCACGTAGATCACCGACACGGTCGCGCCGGTCTGGTGTGCAGCTTCCTTGACGGAGCCGTAGATCGGGATGTTGAAGATCGACTCGCCGGCCTTCTTGGGGTTCACGCCCGCGACAAAGGCATTCTTGCCGTTCGCGTATTCCTGGCACTTTTCAGTGTGGAACTGGCCTGTCTTGCCGGTGATGCCCTGGGTGATGACTTTGGTGTCTTTGTTGATATAGATCGACATGTTGCTCTCTCCAGGGTCTATTACTTGACGGCTTCGACAATCTTGGTGGCAGCTTCAGCCATGGTGTCGGCCGAGATGATGGGCAGACCGGATTCGGCCAGCATCGTCTTGCCCAGCACTTCGTTCGTGCCCTTCATGCGAACCACCAGCGGCACTTGCAGGTTCACGGCCTTGCAAGCCGTGATCACGCCCGTGGCGTTGGTGTCGCACTTCATGATGCCGCCGAAGATGTTGACCAGAATGCCTTCGACCTTGGGGTTCTTCAGCATGATCTTGAAGGCTTCGGTGACCTTCTCGGGAGTGGCGCCGCCGCCAACGTCCAGGAAGTTGGACGGTTCGCCGCCGAACAGCTTGATGGTGTCCATGGTGGCCATGGCCAGGCCGGCGCCGTTGACCAGGCAGCCGATGTTGCCGTCAAGCGAGATGTAGGCCAGATCGAACTTCGAGGCTTCGACTTCGGCTGGATCTTCTTCGTCCAGGTCGCGGAAGGCAACGTTTTCGGGGTGGCGGAACAGCGCGTTGGGGTCGAAGTTGAACTTCGCGTCCAGGGCGGTGATCGTGCCCTTGCCGTCGCGGTTCAGCGGGTTGATTTCAACCAGCGACGCGTCGGTGTCCATGTAGCACTTGTAGATCTTCTGGCAGATGTCGATGAACGAGGCCACCGAATCTTCAGGCATGCCGATGCCCTTGGCGAGTTCTTCGCCATTGGCCTGGGTGAAGCCTTGCAGGGGGTCGACCATCACGGTGATGATCTTCTCGGGAGTGGCGTGGGCCACTTCTTCGATGTCCATGCCGCCTTCGCTGGAGGCAATGAACGCCACCTTCTGCGTGGCACGGTCGGTCACTGCCGACAGATAGTATTCTTGCTTGATGTCGGCGCCGTCTTCGATGTACAGGCGGCGAACCTTCTGGCCTTCGGGGCCGGTCTGGTGCGTCACGAGCTGCATGCCGAGGATTTCGCCGGCAAGGCGCTTGACGTCTTCAATGCTCTTGGCGACCTTGACGCCGCCGCCCTTGCCGCGGCCGCCCGCGTGGATCTGGGCCTTCACGACCCACACTGGGCCGCCAAGCTTTTGAGCCGCTTCGACGGCTTCTTGTACGGTGAATGCAGGAATGCCGCGCGGAACGGGCACGCCGAACGTACGCAAGATTTCCTTGCCTTGATATTCATGAATCTTCATGAGCTGTCTCTCTCTCAGGAATGGTGGTTTACCCGGTTGCCATAATGCTGTCTGGCCGCGGGCGTGGGACATGGCAATCCGGGAATGTATCATGCTGCGATGCACCATCCCTGGTGTAAAACTACTAACCCATATACTGGCTTTAGCGCTGCCCACGTAGTTCTAGGCCGGTAACGATTGCAGGAGTTTTTCCATGTCCAAAGTCTTCATCGACGGCGAAGCCGGCACCACGGGTCTGCAGATCCGCGAAAGACTGCAGGCAATGCCTGGCGTAGAGCTGATCAGCATTGCCCCCGAACTGCGCAAGGATCCGGCCGCCAAGCGCGCCCTGGTCGCTGGCGTGGACCTGGTGATACTTTGCCTGCACGACGATGCCGCGCGCGAGACCGCGGCCATGGTCGATGCCATCGAGCAGGAGACTGGACGCGTCATCAAGATCATCGATGCGTCCACCGCCCACCGCACGGCGCCGGGCTGGGCCTATGGCTTTCCCGAGCTGTGCGAAGGCCAGCTTGAGGCCGTCAGGAACGCGACCCGGGTGTCCAACCCCGGCTGCTCTGCGACCGGCGCGATCGCGCTGCTGCGCCCGCTGGTCG
>JBBKVU010000501.1:0-2635 GCA_037968595.1 Comamonas sp. | reverse complement strand
GCGGCTGGCGGTCACGCCGCAGGAGTCGCCCTTGCTGGAGGAATGGATGGCGGCGCAGCGCTTTGACCTGGGCCTGAGCGAGCAGGAAACCGCGCCCGCGGGCACACAGGCACGGCCCTTGCTGGCGCTCGACGAAGTCTGCGTGCTGCCCGCGGGCCATGCGCTGGCGGCGCGTGCCGTGCTGCGCGCGCAGGATTTCGCCGGCCAGCCGTTTGTCAGCCTGTCGGCCGACGATCCCTATCGGCGCCAGATCGACGCGGTGTTCGAGCAGGCCGGGGTGGTGCGCCAGCTGCGCGTGCAGACGCACAATGCGGTTGCCGTCTGCGCCATGGTCGAGCAGGGCCTGGGGCTGGCCATCGTCAACCCGCTCACGGCGCTGGCCTGCGCCAGCGAGCGCCTGGTGTGGCGGCCGCTGGCGTTCTCGATTCCGTTTCGCGTGCAGGCGCTGCTGCCGCTGCACCGGCCGGCGCTGCCCGAAGTGCAGCCGCTGCTGCAGGCCTTGCAGGACGAAGCCTTGGCGCTCGCGCGCCGGCTCGCGCCCGTGGGCTGAACGACTACAGCGTTGCAGGCTGTCCACGCGTCGGAAATTGGTCACAAATTCCTGTTCGCTGCGCACGCTATGCGTCTAGACTTCGGGCCCATGAATGACTGGACCGACAAAGAGGCCATCCGCGCACTGGCCCGCCACGATGTGGCGCTGGCGCTGCAAGAGGATGTGGGCGCAGGCGATCTGACGGCTGCACTGATAGATCCCGCGCGCCGGGCCCGGGCGCGCGTCATCGTGCGGGAAAGCGCCGTGCTCTGCGGCGGCCCCTGGGTAGAGCAGGCCTTGCGGGCGCTGGACCCGGACGTGCAGATCACCTGGCATGCGCAGGAAGGCCAGCGTCTGGCGGCCAATGCGCTGGTGTTCGAAGCCCAAGGCCAGGCGCGCGCGCTGCTGTCGGCCGAGCGCACGGCGCTGAACTTCCTGCAGTTGCTGTCCGGCGTGGCGACCAAGACCGCCGGCTATGTGGCCGCGGTCGAAGGCACGCGCGCGAAGATTGTCGATACGCGCAAGACGCTGCCTGGCCTGCGCCTGGCGCAGAAGTACGCGGTACACAGCGGCGGCGGCAGCAACCACCGCATAGGCCTGCACGACGCGGTGCTGATCAAGGAAAATCACATTGCAGCCGCGGGCGGCATCGCTGCCGTGCTGGGTGCGGCCCAGGCTGTGGCCAGCACGGCGGCCTTCATCGAGATCGAGGTCGAGAACCTCGACCAGCTGCACGAGGCGCTCGATGCGGGTGCCACCATGGTGCTGCTCGACAACATGCCGCTCGACATGCTGCGCACGGCCGTGGAGATCAACGCCGGACGCGCCGTGCTGGAGATTTCAGGCGGGGTGACGCTGGAAGGCCTGCGCACGCTGGCCGAAACCGGCGTCGACCGGATCTCGGTCGGCGGCCTGACCAAGGATGTGCGCGCCACCGACTTTTCCATGCGCATGGAGGAACTGTGATGTCCCACCCCGTTGCCGATCCGCGCCTGGACGTGGAGTACGAGCAGCCGCTGAGCAATGCCGGCGTCTGCGCCACGCGCCACGCCTGGGCGCGCGTGCCGACCGAGCCTTCGCCCGCCGAGCGCGCGGCGCTCAAGGAGCGCATACGCGCGCTGCTCAAGGAAAAGAACGCGGTCATGGTGTCGCACTTCTACGTGCACCCCGACCTGCAGGATCTGGCCGAGGAAACCGGCGGCCTGGTCAGCGATTCGCTGGAAATGGCGCGCTTCGGCCGCGACCACGCGGCGCAGACGCTGGTCGTGTCGGGCGTGAAGTTCATGGGCGAAACCTCCAAGATACTGTCGCCGGAGAAAACCGTGCTGATGCCCGATCTGGACGCGACCTGCTCGCTGGACCTGGGCTGTCCCGTCGATGCGTTCAGCGCGTTCTGCGACCAGCATCCCGACCGCACGGTCGTGGTCTATGCGAACACCAGCGCCGCGGTGAAGGCGCGTGCCGACTGGGTCGTGACCTCGAGCTGCGCGCTCGACATCGTGCGCGCGCTCAAGGCCGACGGCCAGAAGATCCTCTGGGCACCCGACCGCCATCTGGGCGGCTACATCCAGCGCGAGACTGGCGCCGACATGGTGATGTGGAACGGCGCCTGCATCGTGCATGACGAATTCAAGGCCTTCGAGCTCGAAGCGCTCAAGCGCGAGCACCCGGGCGCCAAGGTGCTGGTCCATCCCGAAAGCCCGGCCGACGTGGTGGCGTTGGCCGATGCCGTGGGCTCGACCTCGGGCATCCTGAACGCCGCGCGCGACATGGACGCCAGCGAGTTCATCGTTGCCACCGACAACGGCATGCTGCACAAGCTGCGCACGCTGTTTCCGCACAAGCGTTTCATCGAGGCGCCGACGGCCGGCAACAGCGCCACCTGCAAGAGCTGCGCCCACTGCCCGTGGATGGCAATGAACGGCCTGGCCGGGGTCGCGCAGGTGCTGGAGACCGGCAGCCATGCCATCCATGTCGAGCCGGCGCTGATCCCGCGCGCGCGCCAGCCCATAGACCGCATGCTGGCGTTCACCGCGCCGCTCGTGAGCGCCGCGGTGTACGCCAGCATGCGGTCTTTGGGCTGGCGCGCGCGCGGGATCAGCG
>JBBKVU010000500.1:0-28939 GCA_037968595.1 Comamonas sp. | reverse complement strand
GCTCAGTTGGTAGAGCGATACCTTGCCAAGGTATAGGTCGACGGTTCGAACCCGTTTTCCCGCTCCAGTTTTTCAGTCGGTCGCTTCGGTGGCTGGCGAAATTCCGGAGAGATGAAAGTTTCTCAGGAGTTTGCGGGAATAGCTCAGTTGGTAGAGCGATACCTTGCCAAGGTATAGGTCGACGGTTCGAACCCGTTTTCCCGCTCCAAATTAGAATGGGAAGCACATGCTTCCCATTTTTCTAAGTGTGAGTTCTGGCGCGATAGCAAAGCGGTTATGCCCCGGATTGCAAATCCGGTTAGACCAGTTCGACTCTGGTTCGCGCCTCCAGATTTCTCCAAGGAAATCAACAACTTAGGCCACCCTAGCGGGTGGCCTTTTTGTTTTTCCACGCTCAAGTCCGGCTCAAATGGCGGGCGAACCGCTTGAGAAGTGCGGTCGAACCACGGGTGGAACTCCCTTTTTGCCGTCCACGCGAGTACACTTTAATGCTGTTGTTTTATACAGTCATTGGGGTTTGTATGGCGAGTGTGCGCGAGACGAGGCCGGGGCGCTTCGAGCTGACGATCAGAAACAGGCTGTTGCCAAAGGCCGTCTATCTGACGTTTGACACGCGGGAAGAGGCGAAAACCTATGGCGAGCAGGTCGACAAGCTCTTGGCTGCGGGTGTGATACCCGGGGGACGGGTGAAGACAAGCGATCAGCCAAAGCCTACGGAGAGACTGCGTTTCATCATTGCCGCCTGGATGAATACTGGTCAGCCCGCGAAAAGCGATATGGAAATCCTGAGGTTGCTGCATCTGGAGCTGGGTCAGGTGCTTATTGCCGATGTCACGTACAAATGGGCAGAGGCTTGGGTCAAGAGCATGAAGCTCGATGCCGGCAAGAACTATGCGCCCAGCACCATCCGCAAGCGTATCGGGTCACTATCGCGGTGCTTTGACTGGTGGCTGAGGCAGAGTCAGGATGTCAATTTCGGTAATCCGCTCAAGTTGCTGCCCCGCGGCATGGCATCGTACAACGGCAAGGATCGTGAAGAAATCGCCATGGCAAATGCAGCCACCAAGCCGGGCGATCATGGCTTATATGTGCGAGTTGACGTGAGCAGGGAGCGACGCCTATTTCCCGGCGAGCAGCAGAAGATTGAGCGTGCGATGAGCGGGGAGAAGCGACCTGACCGTGAGCGTTCACTGGCAGCGCCCGACATGTACCCGTTGTCGGTGCTGTTTGGCTTGATAGTCTGGACGGGATTGCGCTTGCGTGAGGCCTATACGCTTACGCGCGGCCAGGTGATGCTGGATGCGGTGAAGCTCAAGGTGCGCACCAGTAAGCAATGGCATGGCCATGTGAAATGGCGCGACGTGCCTGTGCGCCCCGAGCTACTCGAAATACTGCGCAAGTATCTAGAGTGGCTGCCGGCAGGGGATGCTGAGCAATTGATTTTTCCGTTCTGGAACGGTGAGCCGGATGAGATGGATAGGGTGTCGCACAAGCTGTCCAATCGATTCAGGACTGTGTTTGCCTATGCTGGCTGCGACGACTTGTCGGAGCATGATTTGCGGCATGAAGCTACCTGCCGCTGGTATGAGATGCGCCACCCTAAGTCGGGCGATTGGATGTTTCGAGAAATCGAGATACCGGCGATTATGGGTTGGGCGCCGGGTAGCAAGATGCCGCAGCGTTACGCCAGTTTCCGTGCAGAGGATCTGGCGGCGCGCATGTACGGCTAGCATGACGCCGTTGCGGGCAGGTTGGGAAGTGGTGGTGGCTGACGCCGGCGACTCGCTGTGCGAGCCAGCGGTTGGCTGGTCGGTAGCATTGGCGAGGGGCTGGGTGTGAGGGCCTGATCGCGCTTTGTTGCCAGGGCTGCGCGCCGTGCAGCGGCTTCCTCCCGCGCTTTCTCATTTAGGCGCTCAATGAAGGCTTGGCGTGGGATTACCCAGTCGCGGCCGAACTTTGTGCCTGGGAGGTCGCCGGAGATGATGCGCTGCTGGGCCGTTCCCTTGTCGCAGCCCAACAGCGCGGCCAGGTCGTCGGGATAGAGAATTTCAGAGTCGGTGACTTGCATGTTCATGTGCTCGTAAAAAAGCCCGCTGGCTGGGCGGGCTGGTCTAAGTCGGGGATGGGTTCGCGCTTGTCGCGCTGCTCTCGTTTGCGGCGGCTCATGGGGTGGCCTTGTGGTCATGGATGCGCTTGAAGTCGATCACCCATACCCATGGGTTGGCGGCCCAGTCGCCTCCGGTGGATGTCCAGATGTGATGGAAATGTTCCAGCGGTGTCGCGGAGTAGGCGTAGCCCGGGATCGAGCCGTGGCCGCCGTGCGCACCCTCTGCGCGGCAGTCGGCTTCGTTGATCTGCTGCAGGCGCTCCACGCGCACGCCGGTGATGTCCAGCGTCAGGCGGCTGGCGTCGCGGGACATGTGAATCGATGGCGTCCACCGCTTCTTGATGCCCAACGTGTCGCCAAGCCGATCGCCGTGCGTGTACGTCGCGAAGTAGTCGGTCTCGATCCATCCGCCCGACTGGCCTATGACCTTGGCGAATGTCTCGCGCACCCACAGCCGGTCGCCAGGGCCGCCGCAAGGGGAAGTGAGAATTTCGCCAGTCCTGGTGTGGCCGATGCCCATCTGTGCGGGCATGGTCTTGCCGGCACTTGTGCGGCCGCCGTCTGGGCCGCCCAGCTGCAGAGCCTCCCACTCGCCAAGAGGATTGCAGTGGGGCAGCTTCACCACGCGCCGCGTCTGCGTCTTTGTCCCATCGAGGATGGAGCGCACCAGGGGCGCCTTGAACATCAGTCCGGTTTCTTTCATGGGGTGGTTCCTTGCTGCGCTGCGGATTGCTCCCAGCGCTCCAACTGCGCCATGTTCCCGGGAGTGGCGCGCCATTCGGCCCACGACTCGTCGGTGCGCAGGTGCTTCAGCCACTCGGGGCGCTCTGGTTTTGTCGGGAAGGGCTCCGCATCAAGGCGCGCTTCCAAGTCTTCGCCGTCGGATTCAAAGGCCTCTTCATCCAAGCACCGCTCGCAGAAATGCGCCGTCAAATGGCTGCCGCAGAAGGCGAGCCCGCAGCCCTCGCAGAGAAATTCCATGCCGCGGTCAATTTCTGCGCTGCACTCGGGGTGCTCGCAAATGCATGGCACGCCGTAGCCCTTCCAGCGGTTGTTGTCGCTGTCCCATCCAAGGCTGTATCCCATCACGCATCCCCTTGCGCAGCGCGGGCTACGTTGATGGCGTCGACAGCCGCATCCAGCTCATTGCCTTCAATAGCTCTCAGGTTGTGGCCGTGCACGACGTGCGGCGGGAACGGGATTGATTGGATGCCTTGATGCGGGCTGCGAAGCGTTCGATAGCGCGCAGCGTCCCGCTCGATGATCCAGGGGCGCGTGTCGGGGCTGATGTTGCGCTTGGCTTCACGCATCCACCATGCGGCCGGGCCATCCTCTGTGTGGAAGATCGCCACCAGTGCCCAGCCTTCGCCGGGAGGCGCGCAAGGCGTCCAAGCGCTGCAGTCTGCGGCTTCTTCCATGGATTCGTAGGCGTCGCTGTCCATCTGGCTTTCGGCCATGACGCTTTCCAGTTCGATGCCCAGCGCATCAAAGAACTGCTTGGGCTTCATGCCTTCGTCCAACTCTGGCAAGGCGGGGTGATCGCCGCAGCCCATTCCATCGCGGACCAGCGTTGTGCCGTCAAGCATGTGGCGCTTCCAGTAGCCGTCCAAGACCACGCGAGTATCTTCCACCGGTATTGATGGTGCCGCTTCGGCTGCATGCTCTTCCTGGGCTTTGCAGATCACTGCGTCAACCCAGTCTTCAACTTCTTCGATGGCGTCGTTAGAGCAAAGCACTTCGAAAATCTCACAGATGAGTCGGCGAGCGTTGTAGCTGAACATGTCGGCCATGCTTGGTGTGGTCACCACAAAGTGAGCGCTGCAGAGCAGCCACATTTGCGCGTGACCCAGCAGCCCCTGCAGCACGCGCAAACGGTCCCATGTTTCAGAGCATTCAGGCGGCAGGCCTTGGGCTTCTGCTGTGGCCATGCCTGTGACTTTTTCGCCCATAAGGCTCAAAGCACCGTCAGACTCGTCGGCGATACAGAGCAACCTGTTGATGTTCGGCTGCAATTGGTCCCAGGCTGCGCGCACTTCTTCCATCGATGCGTCAGGTTTGCGTACAAGCGTGGAGAAGCCTATAGCGCCCTCGAATGCGCGGCCGAAAGTTGAAAGTGCGTAAGGGGAGATAGTGGCTTTGGTCATGGTTTTTCGGTGTGAATAAATGCCCGCGTGTTGCGAGCCTGGAGTCGTCGGTAGTAATGGACTGGTGCGGCGGCGTGTCCGCTCAAAACAAAACCCGCTCAGTGGCGGGTTGTGGTGTGTGGGAAAGAGTTGCGCGGGTGGGCGGTCGCATTGGCTTCTTTGTGGCGGCACGCTTTTTCTGAAGCGCGGCCTTGTAGCTGGCCTTGGCTTCTTTCTTTGTGCTGGCCCAATCGCCTTGCACGTCGCGGTAGAGCTCGTAGTCGTAACCGCTGTATATCGCGCGGTACATGCGATGGCGATAGACATAACGCCAGCGCGTGCCCACTTTTCGATATTCGAATTGGGTTTCAAACTTCGGCAGGTTTTTAACCAGGTATTCACCGAAAGACTCTGCTGAGTCGCAGGCCAGATATTCTCGATATCTGGTGAGCTTCGGCGGCGCTGGCAGCATTTCCAAAGCCAGCGCGCGGCCGGCGTCGGTTGTGCAAAAAACGATGGAACTGGCATTGCAAAAGCCTGGCGTACGGCCCCGGCCCATGAGGCCTAGACTCTCTAAAACCTCAAGATCCGGCATGTCGTGATGTCCTGCGCCCGCCACGAAGTGATTGCGGTATGGCGTGCGCTGCTCGGCCCGCACGCCAAGGGTGTGCTGCAGCAATTGCAGCTGGTGCTTGGTGGTCTGAATCATGCAAAGCGCTCCTGTCCGGCAGTGCGCTGAGTGCGCTTGCTGGTGGTGTTGTGCTTTGCGGCCAATTGCCGGTTGTCCGGCGTCAGCGCGTCGCGCTCGAGCTCTTCGCGGCGGTCTTGCCAGTAGCGATGTGGCAGGTGTTTGGGATTGCGCGCTGCCTTGATCGTCGCTTCGGGTGGGTTCGTCATGCTGCCATCACTCCCAAGGTAGAAATGAAAAAGCCCGCTCAAGGCGGGCTGTGTGGAGGTCGATCAATGCCAGCACAGAGGCTGTCATCATGCGGACGTGTCGTGTGATGTCGACTCGTCAAGGATGGCGGGGGGGCTGCTTGCCATCGTTACTTTCGTTCAGTCTTGGTTGGGCAAAGCCTGCTATGCAGCTATAGGTGTCGTTAGACCGCTGTCCCCGACCGATTGCTGTCTGCCAGTAGTGGCCAGCTGACCTTGATGAGCGATAGACAGGTTCAGGTTGATCTTAGGCATCCGAGCAGGTACTTTTGAATGTCCTTTAGAGCATCAATTGCTGGCTCGTTAGTAAAGGCTCGCGAACTTCTCGATGAGCGCCGTGGGACCGGCTACGACCAGGTGGTCGCCAGGCTTTACCTCCGTCTCGGGCTTGGCATAAATGAAGTCCTGGTGGCGTCTCTTGATGCCCACCACTGTAATGCCGTGTTTGGTGCGTACGCTAGACACCGTGAGCGTCTTGTTGTGCGACTCCATTGGCGCACCGGTTTTGGCGATCGCAAAGCCGTCGTCAAACTCAATGAAGTCCATCATCTTGCCAGTCACCAAACGCGCCACGCGCTTGCCCATGTCGGCTTCTGGGTAGATAACGTGGTGGGCACCCACCCGCTCCGCGATGCGCCCGTGCTGCGGGCTGTTCGCCTTAGCCCAGATGTCTTTTACGCCCATCTGCGCCAGGTTTAGTACCGTCAACACGCTCGCCTCAAGGTTGGAGCCGATGCTGACCACTGCGTGGGTGAATTCGGTCACCGACAGTTGCTTAAGCGCCTGAAGTTCGGTCGAATCCGCCATCACCACGTGGGGCAACTCGTGCGCCAGTTCCTGCACTACATCCTCGCTGGAGTCCATCGCCAACACCTCGTGGCCCGCTGCGACGAGAGAGCGCGCTACGCTGGCACCGAAGCGCCCTAGCCCAATGACTACTACGCTATCGCGCTGCGTCGAATTTGATTTACCCAACAATCGGTTTCTCCTCTGGAAAACGGTAAGCCCTGGGCACTTGCTTCATCGCAAGCGCGAGCGCCAAAGTGACGACCCCCACCCGACCAGCGTACATCAGTGCAATGATCACTCCCTGCGCGCCCGGAGGCAGGTCAGCGGTGATGCCGGTGGACACTCCCACCGTCGCAAAAGCCGAAACCACCTCAAACAACAGCTTATCCAGCGGCAAGTGGCCTGCCATCGGAATGATGGCCAGCAGCCCTAATGACACCGCCGCGCCGCTAAGCACCAGAATGGAAAGCGCCTGTCTCTGAACCGAGGTGCCGATGCGCCGACCCCGTAGTTCCACATCGGCTCGACCGCGGATCTCGCTCCAGACGATCAGCAGCAGTAGGAACACCGTGGTCACCTTCACGCCACCCGCCGTACCCGCGCTGCCTCCACCAATAAACATCAAAACGTAATGCAGCACCAGCGATTCGGTTTCCAGCGCGCCGATGTCCACCGCATTAAAGCCCGCCGTGCGAGCCGAGACTGAGGTGAACATCGCTGCCAGCCACTGGTCCGCAAAACCAAGTGGGCCCAGCGTCTTGGGGTTGTTGTGCTCCACTAGCCACAGCACCAACGTGCCCAGCAACACCAGCGCCGCTGAACCATAGATCGTCAGCGTGGTGTGGATTGACCAGCGTGCGTTCCGCTTGCGCCTATTGGCCCACAGCTCCGTGAGGACCGGGAAGCCCAACCCGCCCACTACGATGGCAAACATCAGTGGCACCAGCACCCAGCCGTCGGTCACGTGGGCCATCACGCTGTCAGACCAGGTGGAGAAACCTGCGTTGTTGAAAGCCGATACCGAGTGGAATGCGCCGAGCCACAGAGCCTGCGACCAACTCATGTCCAATTTGACTGCAAAACGCAGCGTCAGCAGCAGCGCCACTACACCCTCCACCAGGACCGTTACCACCAGCACCATGCGTGCTACCGAGCGCACATCGCCTAGAGACAGCGCATGCGTTTCTGACTGCAGCAGTAGCCGCGTTCGCAGCTTCATGTGACCGCCGATAAGCAAGCCCATCAGCGTGGCCGAGGTCATCATGCCGAAGCCTCCCACTTGGAACAGCGCCATCACTAGACCCTGCCCCAGTGGACTCCAGTAGGTGCCTGTGTCAACGACCACCAAGCCCGTCACGCACACCGCCGAGGTGGCAGTGAACAGTGCGGTTAACCAAGGAGCTCCTTCGCCACTAGCACTCGCCCAAGGCAACATCAAGAGAGCAGAACCCAGCAGGATGGTGGCCAAAAACGCTAGCGGCAAGACAGCCGCCGGGTGAGTGGACAAGTAATTTTTCATGGATGGGCGCGCGCTGGTTGCGCTGCGGGAGTATAGCCAACTAGATGCGGGCGTCATGGCTGTTTGAGTGATATGCGCGCCCAGATATGTTGATGCGTTCTAGATATAAGGTACGCAGCTTTTCCCTTTGCTGGCGTGTGCGGCTCAACTTCGAACTAATGCAGAGTTGAGGCTGAACGAGGTTAGGGGTTTGCTGTTGCCACCACCAAATGGACCGGGCTTCTTCGCTGGCGCGAAGCGCTGCGGATTAATCGTACTTTGCGGCGTGGATGCTAGGCATGGCGGTGGCTCTTCGGTAGTGGCATGGATAGGTTGAACGCGGCAAGCCAGTGCATGCCGCATTTGCTGTGAAACGGGTGCGGGCAGGCCTCGTTGGGCGACAGGCCCCGGGCCTGGGCCGACTGCGCTGCGCGCTCGATCTGAGCCTTGGTGTGACGCACAGCCAGCGGGCCGTATTGCTCGCAGATCGCGTCGTCTATGGCTGACTTGGCCGTGGAAGTGCCGCTACTCATGGCTTTTGAAACATTCCGCAGTCGTCTCATCGATCCACACTGGCGTCATGCCGGCGCACGACTTTTCGGCGCCCGCGATCTTGCGCAGTTCGGATTTGCTGATGGGCACCACCTGCGCTTCGGCTCCGCTGCAGCCTGTCAGCGTGATGGCGATAAGCGCGATCAACGCTGATATCAACCAAGCTCCTGGGCGGTTAGGCAGAGGGAAGCGCGCAGGCTCTTCAATGCGTTGGGTGCCTGCGGGGAAGGCGTCGGCAAGCGAGCGCTTGAAACGCGCGGTCGTGTCGTTGTGTGACTTGGTGGGTGGAGAGACTCGGATGGCCATGTGATGCCCCAATGAAAATGGCCCGCGAGGTGCGGGCCGGTTGTGTTTGGTTCATGCGGCGCTTTTGGCCGCTATTGCTGCGTCGATTGCCTCTCGAGGGCTTTCAAAAGTCCCCGGTTGATCGCGGTCGTCGTCTACCCACGAAAGCCAGTAGCCTGTTTTGGCGATAGCCGTTCGGCTGAGATTCATCTTTCCGCCGAGCTTCACGAGGACCCGCTGCTCAATCAAGAAGTCCAGCCGTTCGGAGTCTTTGCGCAACTCGTTTGTCTTGGCCTTTGGTCCGGCAACGGTGGCGGGTGTGACGCGGGTTTTTCCCTGTGCAGCAGCCGATTCAAGCTGCTGCTCCAGCACTGCGCCTGCTTGCTCTCCGTGCTTGCGCGCCGTCTTGGCTGCGAGCGTGGCAGAGACCTTGCCGGTGCTGACCATCTGCTGCACATCGCTGTTCGCATCGCCCAGGGCCAGCAGCTGT
Organism: Comamonas sp.; assembly: GCA_037968595.1. Lineage (GTDB taxonomy): Bacteria > Pseudomonadota > Gammaproteobacteria > Burkholderiales > Burkholderiaceae_C > Comamonas. Next base: position 20,159 of record JBBKVU010000500.1, on the reverse strand, counting down.
CGCACGCGTTCTGCTGATCGATTGATGCGTTGCCCAATATCTTCGGGCGACCAGCCGAAATTGCGCAGGCGCTTGAGAATTGCAGCGGTCTGCAATGGGCTCAGCGTGCGGCCATCGGCCGATGTGATGATGCGCAGCGAGCGATCGGCGTCATTGCCGACAAATGACATTGTCAGCAGGTAAACCTGGCCATCCTTGGGGTCGTGCACGGGGATGCCGAGCTCTGCAGCACGCAGGGTGCCCTCGTGGCGAGCGTGTCCGTCGACCAAAAATACCCCGCCTTCTGGTCGGTCCCGGACCTCAACGGGCGGGAGCTTTCCGCCTGCTCTCAGGTGCGAGACGATGCCCTCCACTCGGGCCTCAAATTCCTCCTTGGTTTCCGGTGCGTTGAAGCCCTCTTCAACGTGGATGTGCTCGATGCGAATCTTCACCAGGTCTGCGCGCTTGGCGAAACCTTGATCCAGCATTTGTCTGTTTGATGCCATGTGATTTCCCAAAGAAAAAGCCCGCATTGCGGGCTTGGATGGTGTCTGCGATGCCTTGGGCTCGCTAGCGTGAATTGAGGCTCGATTTCGGGCCTAGCTGGTGGCGGAGGTGGTTCGTCGTTAGTTGGAGTCGCGCGAGCGCCGCGAAGGGACGGGGTCCACTCGCTGTAATACATTTGAGTTCTCTACGCGCAAACTTATTACAGGAGGGACCCCGTGAAATATTCCCATCAATGCGAGCCTGCTAAACGGCATCCAACGCAGAGTCCATTTCCCGTCACGCCCCCAGAGCGGAGAGACTATGTGCCACCCAGGCCAGTTGATAGGCCAAGAGGCTAGCTATTGCGACCACGACAGATGTGCCAATTGCTGCGTATCGTGAGCGATCCAGCCAAGTGGCCACATGGGCGTTGCGTTGCTTTGTCAGCTCGATTTGAGCCTGAAGATTCTTCAATTGGTATTCAAGAATCTGTTTTTGAGTAAGGCCCAGCTCGGGTTTGTATATGTTGGTGGGTTCGTTGTGAGGCACTTGAGTGTCTCTGGTTGCTATGCAGTGATGGGAAAGCACCAGCAGGACACCAAACGACCAAACAGCGCCAATCAAGCACCCCCATGCCAACGGGCTGGAGCTCTCGCCTAGAACGCGTGTTCCGTAAGCGCACAGACCTGCGAGTACGGCCAGCATGACATTCAACAAATTGCTGGCTTGCTGAAGAAGGTGGTCGCCGTTGGCGATGCGTGCCTTTAAATTTTCGATGCCTTGGTTTTCGGCCCAGGCGGTGTAATTCCATTCAGACATGGTCGGATTCACTCCTTGGATTCATTGCAGTCTAAGCGGCGGGACTCGTGTAATTTCGTTGCAAAAAAAAAGCGCCGACCAGCGACGCTTTTGTTTTCGCCCTGATGTCGCTCAGGGCGCGGCGCCGATCAATCGGAGGGCGTTTCTGTTCTTGGCCTCCCTGTTTGCCTCACCATTTTTGCCCGTGTACCGCGCTTTGGCGGACTGGTGACAGGGTGGACTCCCTGCGCTCGCCAGGCCATGCCCTGGGTTCGCTCTTGTGCCCGACGAAGCGCCGCAGGTGGCGCAGCAACATGGGCATATTGGGGGGAGAGTGGTGAATGCTGCCGCCAGATTTAGATCTGACATTCGGAGATAGTCTTCCCGGTAGGAGAGAAGTTGATGCGAATGTTCCAGTTGTTGCCAAGGCGGTTTTCCAGCAGATTTTTACGAATCGTGCTGGCAAAGCTTTGACAGATGGCGTCAATGTTTGCAGGTAGCTGATGTGTGGCGATGATGACTGAGTTGCCATATCGCAAGGAATAGGAGGTAGTGCATTGGTGCGGAGGCAGCCTCAACACACTGCAAGCTTCTTCATGTACACGATGACTGCGCTTTTGAGCATCAACGTCGCGTTGTTTCTTCAATTGGGTTAGTTCCCCGTCCATCTTTTTCAGATTCGTTTCGACATCAGCGTTTTCTTTTGCCGCCTGTCTTTCCTGCTGCTTCTGCTTCTCTTCCTGTTCTTGAGCTGCTCGGGCCTGGCCTTCTAAGGTCTCCGATGGCTTTGGCAGCGGCTTCCCAGCCAGAGTGAACGCAGCGACGGCGTCGTGCGGACATTCTCCAAGCTGTTTGGTGATGGTCACACCGTTTGGCATCGTGCACTTCACTTGTGCAGTGGCGGTTGCCGCTAGCAAGAGCGCGACGCCGCCCAGGATTAGGTTTTTGGCTTTCATGTGGCTACATCGTAGTCCCGCGCAAATGTTGGGCCAAGCCAAACGTATGCGCGGTACCGGGCCGCAGGATTCACCACTCTCTTTTTAAAGGACCGGGGCTGGCCCGGTCGATGCCGTGGTGCCGGCCGCTTTTCGTGAAGCGGTAGGCGGACTTTAGCCTTGAGCTAATGTATGTGTCAATAGCTCTGGGCTAATTTTCTGTTTCGGGCTAATTGATTTTTGGTCTTGTGATGGCTTGGTTGTTCACCTGAAGTAGCGCCGATGCTCCACCATAGTGCCAATGATTTCGATGGGCATCTCATCCGAGCGCATCGTTGGATAGTCTTCGTTGAGTGGGGTCAGCTCGAAGACCTCATTGCCAAGAACGTCGATTGAGCGAGGGCGGTACTTTTTGAACGTTGCTTCTTGGCGCCCATTTTTTGCAACGACAAAAGAGCCTGGGCGTGGCTTTACTGCAGGGTCGATGATGACCGTGTCCCCTTCCTTGAAGTCTGGCTCCATGGAGTTGCCGCGGATTGTGAGTACAAAAGTACCGCTTGAGTGCTTATCGCTGGTGATGAGCCAATCGGATGCGTCTTCGGTCTGAAAAGAATCTGCAATCACTGTCCAGTTGCCGGCTTGTACATAGGAAATCAGTGGGACTCTACGCACCCCCGTGGGGACGCTGAATTCTGCGTTAGATCCGCCTCTGGTTTTGAGGTCGTCGGAGCTGGCAGGCTGATCCATCCATCCTGCTGGTTTGCCCATCTTCAGTTCGATCTCACGTGCTATCGCGTTGCTCATTACGCGTGGCTTGCCTGTGCGGGAATTCAAGGACGCATTGAGCCATTGGCTGATCTGTGCAGGAGCTTTGCCAATGGACTCGGAAAGCAGGGCTTGGCTGCCGGCCTCTTTGATCAGCAGGCCGAGCTTTTCGCGTCGGGTTACGTCGATGGGTTGCATGCTTTAAGTATTTAGCAATGGGCTAACAAGAGCAACGAGCCTTGGGCTATTGACATGCATTAGCCCGTGGCTAAAATGCGTTGAATGAAGCTATCGGACTATCTCAATCAACTCGAGCGTGGCGGCAAGTCCGCATTTGCCAAGAAGATTGGCGCATATGCATCTGACCTATCAGACTGGAGTAGTGGTGAACGTCAAATACCGGTTCGCTACTGTCCTGCGATAGAGCGCGAAAGCGGTGGGGTAGTCACTAGGCCTGAACTTCGGCCGACGGACTGGTGCATCTATTGGCCCGAGTTGACGGATACCGCTTCCCTCCTAGTCGAACAGGAGGTCGCCCATGGCTGATATCAACCGGGCGATGACTGCTTCGTGTGGTGTCCCTCACTCGGGCCGAGTGGCCGAGGTGGTTCTGGTGACGTTTGCGCGCGGGGAGGGGGCGCTGCGCTGCGATGTTCTGCAGGTGTTCAGCAAGACGGGCGAGTTGCTTGCCGAGCACGACGCTATTCATCCAGACCCTGTGTATGCCTCCTACTTCTTGCGGGAGCGTGTGAAACCCGAATGGCTGAAGGTCTGGGCCGAATCCGGCGCGGCCGATATCGATGCGCAAGCCTTGGAGGTCGCCCATGGCTGATCCGCGCAGAGGAAATACACCCGACGAAGTGTTCGACGTTCTTGAGCGCGAACTTTCGCTTCCGCGCGGGCGCATCGATGGCCACGCGGCGTCATTGATCGAGCATCTAGTGGAGGTGGTCCATGAGTGAACAGTGGCCCTTGCCAAATTCGCCCTTACTGCGGCGTGTGGCTGACCTGCTTGCTGAAGAGGTCGGAATCCCCGTCGACATTTGCAATCAGCCAGTCGCGAAGAGTGCGCGCATTCTGGGTGTCGAGATTGAAGCCTTGCCAGCCAACCCCTCTGCTGCGCATCCAGAGGCGAACGCGTCCGTCCTTCAGCCGCACAGCCGTAGCCGATGGCTCGTCTTCTATCGAAACTGCTGCCCCGAGTGTTCGGAGAAGTTCTTCTCGACTGTGAGGGACGGCGGGCTCCATGGTTGAGCGCTTCTCTGCCAATTCGTGGATCAGCAACTCCAGATCCTGGGCGTTGAGCGTCTTGTCGATTTTCAGGTGCACGGTTTCCTGTGTCATGTCTACCCTTTTTGCCGTTGATTGCTTGAGAGCTTCCAGCATAGCCCAGGGTGCTGCCTCTCTTCATGCCAGCACCCGTGTTTGCAAAGCGCGCAGCTGCGTCACCACTTCTGGCGCCGCGCTTCCTGTCTCGCTCATGCGCTGCGAGCAGGCATCGAGCCAGCGGCCCAGCTTGTCTGCCGTGAAGCCGCTGCGGCTTTCTCCCTCGAGCACAAAGACCAACTGGCTCAAAAAAATCTCCATCGCTTCGGTGCGCGCTGCCTCTTTGGTGGCGGGTGCTGCTGCGGTCATTTCGTTCTCTTTCAAGTGAGGTAATCGATGTCCATCAGTGTCTCGATATCAGGGCTTCCGGGATATGTTGAAGGTGGGGCTCAACTCAACATTGACGGCCTGGACCCGGTGGATGCCGCGTTCCAGATCAGCCAGGCCCACCCCGGTGGTGTTGCCAATCTCGCCCAGCGCATGGGCATCAACGCGGGCACGTTGCAGAACAAGCTCAATCCGAACAACACCACGCACCACCTCACGCTGAAGGAGGCGTTGACCCTCCAAGTGGTGGCAAACAATGCTTCGATCCTGCACGCCATGGCGGCTCAGTTGGGCTTTGTGTGTACGCGTGCCACCCCGGACCAAGCCGGGGGTGATCCGGTAGAGGCGTTCATGCTTGCGCAGTCGGCGCACGCAGAGCTTTGCCGCGCGGGCGCCGATATGTTGGTGCATGGCGGTGATATCAGTGCCAACGAGATTCGCCGGCTTTCTTACTATGCGCAAGAGTCGACGGCCGCCAATGCGCACCTGGTTGCCACAGCACGCGCGCGCATGCCGAAGCGTGGGGAGGGTTGAGCCATGAACAGCATTACTTCCGCTGATATCAAAGCGGCTTCCTTTGCTGCTCTCGATGTGGCGAAGCTGTCTGAGCGCCAGCGCGACCTGTATGAGGTGCTGGTGGCCGAACACCGGCAGGGCGTCTCCGCGCTGACGCGGCGCGAGCTGCTGGAGGCGCATAACCGCCGCCTGCCCGACAAGGCCATTGAGATCAACTGCATCACGGCGCCGGTCGGTTCGCTGCTTGCGTCCAAGGTGTTTGAGGACGCGGGCTCGCGCCCATGCAGTCTGCCTCCGCATCGCCTGGCAAAGACCGTGCGTGTCGCCGTGCGGCAACAGCGCCTGGTGGATTGAAGGTCTGTCGATGAATACGTATCCCCACCATATCGGTGACTTCAACACCGCGACACGGCACCTGTCACGGCTGGAGCGTGGCCTGTACCGTGACATGCTGGACATGTACTACGACGCTGAGACGGCGCTGGACGGTTCGGACTTCGGACTGCTCGCGCGTCGCTTGCTATGCCGTTCTGATGACGAGTTGGCCGCGCTGCAGTTCCTACTCGATGAGTACTTCGAGCTGCAAGACGACGGCCGTTATATCCAGGCTCGATGTGAGCGTGAGATCGAGTTCTACCGTCAGCGGCAAGTCGGAAACGACGAGGTCAAGCAGAACGTGACTCTGCGGAAACAGCAGAGCCGCGCTCGCCGGTCTGCCATCTTCTCAGCGCTGCGCTCGAAGGGCTTGGCGCCATCGTTCAATGCCAAGATGGTTGACCTGCTTGCTATGTGCCGAGAACACGGCGTCACGGTGACGGATAACGGAGCTCACGTATCCGGTGGCGAACATGTCACGGCACATGTCACGGCATGTCACGGTGACGTCACGGCTAACCAGAACCAGAACCAGAACCAGAACCATATAAATACCCCCCAACCCCCCAAGGGGGGTGAGTGCGATGGATTGGCTATCGCATCTGAACTGCAAGGCTACTTCCCAGAACTGCGGCGCACGCGTACCGCCGAAGTGGCAAGCCTGATTGACAGCTTGGTTGCTGGGGGCACCGTGTCGGCTGACCAGCTGCTGACGGCTGCGGCGAGTCAGTCCGCCACGCTGAGCAAGGATGACGGCAAGGCATGCCCTGCCGTGCTTCGCTGGCTGCGTGAATCGCGATGGTTGGATACCCCAGTCTCGACCGCCAATGGCGGCGGTATTCCTTCCGACTGGTCAAGCACCCGCAGCGGGGTTGAGGCCATGGGTGAGCGCCTTGGTCTCGGCCCGTGGGATGAATCGGTCGATCGGATATTCGCAGACTACGAAGCCCGCGTGCTGCGCATCCTGGGCCAGAAAGGCACGGTGTCGCCATGAAGGTTGGCATGCAAGTGCAAGGCTTGAAGAGCGTGCAGGCAACGTATGACCGCCTGTCTGGCGGTCAGAAGAAGGGTGCGGTGGCTGCGTCCATCAACGACGCGGCATTCGCCTATCGGCGCGCGCTTCAGCAAGAGATCGGCAGTGTGTTTGATCGACCAACGCCATACGTGCGCAACTCTCCATACGTCAAGCAGGCAACGCCGGATCGTCTCGAAGCCACGATCGTGCCTACCTACTCGGGCGGCAAGGGCGTTGACCCGCAGAAGATTCTTGCAGCTCAAGAGATGGGCGGGCGGCGCGCGGATAAGCGCAGCGAGGCGGCGTTGCGGCGGGTGGGCATCTTGCCCAACGGTTACCAGACTGCAATCCCTGCCACGCCTTTGCCTGGTAGTGACGACGGGCGGGGCAACCTCAAGGGCTCATTCATCACCCAGCTCATCAGCTATTTCCAGGCATTCGGGGAGCAGGGCTACCGCGCCAACATGACCGCACAGCGCAAGGCGGGTCTGCAGCGTGGCACGGCAAAGCAGCAGGGCCGGCGCTACTTCGTGGCCTACGGCCGCGCGCGGGGCGATGAGCGTACGAAGCACCTTGCCATGGGTATCTGGGCCGTGGTCGGTGACACAGGCGCGGACGTCCGGCCCGTGCTGATGTTCGTGCGTGCCGCCACCTACAAGCCGCGGCTCAGCACTGAGTCTGCGGCGCGTCGTGCGGATCTTGAAAACTATCTGTCGAAGCGGCTGCGATACCGCATTCGCCAGGCTGCGGGGAGGTGAGTCATGGTTGATCGTGTCATGTCGAAGGCGGTCGAGGTGGGGGCGCGTCGCGACCAGACCCCCCCCGGGCGCGGGTCCTCCCGGGCCTCTTCCGATGCGGGTAATTCGAACCGCGTGTTCGAACTATTGCGTGAGTCTCCTAAGGGGGTTAAGTGAAGGTACTGCCTTATTTGGATGCTCCTATTTCGCAAGCAGAGTTCGCGCAAATGGTGGGGCTGAGCGAAGCCCGCGTTAGCCAGCTGGTGGGCGAAAACGTGTTGATTCGGGGTGAGTCTGCCCATGAGTGGTTGGTGGGCTACTGCGAGCGGTTGCGTGGTCAGGCTGGCGCGCGCACAGGTCAGGGTGGGGCAGATTTGGTGCTGGAGCGTGCGCTTCTTACTCGCTCCCAGCGTGAGGCGCAGGACCTCAAAAACGCCATAGCCCGAAAGGAGTTTGCGCCTGTCGGCATCCTGGCCGATGTGCTGGGTGCGGCAAGCTCAGCAGTTGTCGATCGCATGGACCAAGTGGAAGGTCAGATACGCAAAGCCTGCCCACATCTTCCGATCGAAGCTGTCAGCACGATCAAGCGAGTGATGGGAGATGTGCGCAATGAATGGATGCGCGTGACTGCCAAATTGGTAAGCGACCATGTGGATGCGCTGGCTCAGCTTGATGACGGCGATGACGTTGAACTTGATATCGAGGGTGACGAATGAGAGAGCGTCTCGCAAAAGAAGCCGTAGCAGGGATCAAGGCTTCCGTGGAGTTGGGGCTTTCCAGCCTGCGCGCGGAAGTGCCCATGTCCTTGTCGGAGTGGGCTGCTGATCACTTCCTCTTGGCTGGTGAGTCCAGCCATCAAAAGGGCGGCTGGGTGGCTTGGCCGTTCCAGGTAGGCATCCTTGATTTCATGAGCGATGACCGAATTGAAGAGCTCAGCGTCAAGAAGTCCAAGCGGGTGGGCTACTCCAAGATGATCACCGCGTTCATTTGCTACAACATTGCGCACCGCCGTAGAAAACAGGCTCTTTGGCAGCCTACGGACGACGACCGAGACAGTTTCGTCAAGTCTGAGATTGAGCCTTTGCTTGATCCCAAGGACGGCGTGCCCTCTGTTATTGCTGCACGCAAGAGGGGGAGTCGCATTGAAGAAACGATTAAATACAAGGCCTTTCGCGATAGCGTGCTTCATCTGCTTGGGGGTAAGGCTGCTCGGGCCTATCGACGAATCACGGTGGCCGTCGCCATCCTCGATGAGTGGACCGCTTTTGATCAGACGGTGGGTGCGAGCAAGGATAAAACCGCTGGTTCACCTGGAAGTCTCGCAAAAGGCCGTCTGGAGGGGGCGCCCTATCCCAAATTCGTGGGGGGCAGCACGCCGGGCATTAAAGGCTTCTGTCACGTAAGTCGGGCGTGTGAAGACTCCGAAGATGAGGTTTCGTATCTCATCGAATGCCCGCGGTGCAGTTTGGAGCACCCGCTCACCTGGGGCAAGCCTGAGTCCGTTTACGGCTTTAAATGGGAGGCAGGGAACCCGGATAGTGTTCATCACATCTGCCCGCATTGCCGCGAAGCTATTACCCAGGCCGACTACATGCCCGGTGGCTGGCCTTTGGCTGGAGCATGGGTGTGCCGACATTCAGGCAAGCGCTTTGGTGCTGATCAAATCTGGCGCGATGCGGCGGGCGAGCCATGCGCGCCACCGCGCACTTTAGGCGTGCATATATGGGCCGCCTACAGTCCCCAGCGGACCTGGTACTCCATCGTGGATGAGTTTGAGAAGGCTAGCCGTGCTTTGAGCGAAGGCGATGCAGGCGCCATGACCACGTTCACCAACGAAACATTGGGTGAAGCTTGGGAGCTAAAGGGTGAAGGCGCGGATCAGCACGTACTGCAGGCGCGCGCGGAGCCTTATGAGCTCAAGACCGTGCCGGTGGGTGGCTTGATGCTTATGGCTGGCGTGGACGTTCAGCACACCTGGTGGGATATCAGTGTATGGGCATTTGGTCGGGGCCTGGAGAGCTGGGTGGTCGACCACCACATCATCGAGGGTAACCCAGCCAATGATGCTGACTGGGGCCCCGTGCATGAGTACCTGCAGAGCCGATATCCGCATAGCTGGAATGGAGTGAGCATGGGCATCACCGCAGTCAGCATCGATAGCAGCGATCAGACGCAGGCGGTTTACAACTGGGTCAGCAAATCCCAGTCATCCATTCCAAACCTACGGGCAATTAAGGGGATGCCGGGCATACCCATCGTTGGTGCGGCCTCGATGCAAGAAGTGAACTACCGAGGGAGAAAGATTGCCCGCGGCATCAAGCTGTGGGGGATCGGTGTTGATAGCGCCAAAGACTTGCTCCTTGGTCAGCTGGCAATCAAAGAGCCCGGTCCTGGATATCTTCATTTCAGCAACAAGCTTCCGCGTGAGTGGTTTGAGCAGCTCACGGCAGAGCATCGCGTGCTTAAACGTATCAACGGCAAAGACGTGCTCAAGTGGATCAAACGCCGCCCTCGCAATGAAGTGCTGGACTGTCGCAATTACGCGCTGCACGCTGCCATGGCGACTGGCATTCATAAATGGACAGAGGTCAAGTGGCAGCAACTTGAACTTGCGGTACAGCCAGCGGCAGATCTATTCAGTGCCCCGGCAAGTCCCCCGCTGCCGGCAGCCTGCATCGCCATGCCTGCGCCCGTTCCTGCGAAGCCTGCTCCCATTCATCCGAAGCCTGCGCTGCCCAGGCCCGTGGCGCGCGCTCAACACACATCATCCTTTGCATCCCAAGACTGGAGCAGCCGACTATGACCAACAACACCACAAATACACCAGCCCAAACTGATGACGCTGTTGTGCAGCTCGAATACGACATCGTGGAGATTGCACGCCAAGAGCTCGGCATGCACGAACGTGAGGCCTATGAAATTGCGCGCGTGCTGGTGCAGGGGCTGCGCCAACGCTACGGCGGCGTTCGCCTGGGCCATCGTGGTCTCTATATCCCAGCACCCAGCAAGCTCGAGCGCAATGAGCAAATTCGGCGGGAGTTCAACGGCACAAACCATAACGCAGTAATGAAGAAACACAGTATCAAACGCACGCAGCTGTATGCAATTCTCAAGCCCAAGCAGGGCAGTGCACGCATTGGCGTCAGCAGCGCAAAAAGTCCGGTTTGTTCCCTGGAAAGCGGACAGCCCAAAGGCTAGCTTTGGGGTATTGCAATCAAGGTGGAATCCATGGCACTGACTCAACAAAATCTCGAACAGCTCGATCTGGCCATTGCCAGCGGGGAGCTTTCGGTCTCCTTCAACGGCCGATTGGTTACCTACCAATCCATGGATGCGCTGCTAAAAGCCCGGGACCATGTGGCTCGATTGCTGCGGAGGCAGACTGCCCCCCGGGCTCCTACGTTCGGCGGCATGTCCTATTCGCTGTCCCGCTTTAATAACGATTGAGGTTTGTCATGCTGAACATCATTGATCGCATGATTGGCGTGGTGAACCCCGCCGCGGCGGTGCAGCGCGCAAAAGCGCGGCAGGTGCTTGCCATCTATGAGGCGGCCAAGCCTGACCGCAATCGCAAAAGCCGAAACCGCAATCCGGCTCCCAATCGACTTGTCGAGACGAGCGCGTCTGCTTTGCGCAATCACGCGCGGTATCTTGAGCGCAATCACGACATCACCCGCGGCGTGCTTCGCACCTTGGTCAACAATGTCGTAGGGGCCACAGGCATCGGAATTGAACCCCAGCCGCGGCGTAGAGATGGCACCATTCACACCGAATACGCTACGGCGCTGCGCAGCATGCATCGCAAGTGGAAGAAGCGTCCTGAGGTGACGGCTCGTATGCACTGGGCTCAAGCAGAGCGCATGATGGCGTATACCTGGCTTCGTGATGGAGAAGGATTTGCCCAAAAAGTGATGGGTTTCGTGCCAGGGTTGGTGCACGGCTCGGAAGTGCCGTTTTCCCTCGAGTTGCTGGAGCCCGATTTCGTGCCTCTCGAGTACACCGATTTGAGTCGCAACATCCGTCAGGGCATACAGGTGAACTCGTGGGGCCGAGCTACCGCATATCACGTTTTTCGCCGTGATCCGCGTGAAGGTGGTGCCTGGATCACTCCCGCTGATTTGAAGATCGTTCCCGCGGGCAACATGCTGCATGTGTCGACTCTAGATCGCTTGCATCAGTGGCGCGGAATATCAGAGTTCGCCAGCGTGCTGACCCGCGTAGAGGATCTCAAGGACTACGAGGAAAGCGAGCGCATCGCTGCCAAGATTGCCGCCAGCATGACGGCGTATGTCAAAAGGCTTCCGGGGCAGGATGGGTATGACCCTGAGGGCATGAAGCGGGATGAAGACGGCGTGCTCGCCCCGCGAGAGATGCGTATGCAACCCGGCATGATCTTCGACAACTTGGCGGTTGGCGAAGAGATTGGGCTGGTCGATACCAACCGCCCGAATCCCAACTTGGTTGCGTGGCGCGGAGGTCAGTTAAAAGCGTATGCAGCCGGCGTGGGCGCAAGCTACAGCAGCATTAGCCGGGACTATGGCGGCACCTACAGTTCACTGCGTCAGGAGTTGGTCGAGCAGTGGGTTCATTACGCCGTGCTTACAGATGATTTTGTGGGTCAGTTCAGCCAGCCCGCTTGGGAGACATTGGTGCAGGTTGCGCACCTTAGTGGCGTGCTGCCGATCCCGGCAGATGTTGAGCCTGGCACTGAAGCTGAATGCCTTTTTGTGGGCCAGTCTATGCCGTGGATCGACCCGCTCAAGGAGGCTGATGCTTGGACCAAGCTGGTTCAGAGCGGCTTTGCCAGCGAAGTGGAAGTGATCCGCAGGCGCGGAGGCAATCCCATGGACATGCTCGACCAGGTCACGGAGTGGCGACGACTGGCGGCTGAGCGCGGCGTCGTGTTCTCGAGTAATGCCGCGCACGCTACGGGCAGTGCTCCGGCGCCAGGTGCCAAAGAGCCACCTGAACCTGAGGCTGTTGAAAAATAGTCCGGTTTCTTCCCTAAAAACCGGACGGGATAACCAAGAAACTGCCTGCATTCCGCCGCACTTTGCGGCTCAACGAATGCAGGCAGTTTCACATGAGCACATCGCAAAAATGGTACGCAGTTCGCCGCAAGACCGCCGTGGCTGCAGCTGCGGCCGGCGCGCTGTCTTCGGCCGAAATCATCATCTACGGTGACATCGGTGAAAGCTGGTGGGACGAGACTGTCTCTGCCCGCGACTTCATCGCTGAGCTCAATGCCCTGGATGTAGACGCCATCACCGTGCGCATCAATTCCGTTGGTGGCAGCGTGCCCGATGGCTTGGCAATCTTCAATGCGATGCGCCGTCATAAGGCAGACATCACCACCGAAGTCGATGGCATGGCTTTCTCGATCGCAAGCCTGATCGCGATGGCCGGCGACAAGGTGCATATGGCGGATAACGCCATGCTGATGATTCATGCGCCTTGGACCTATGCAGCTGGCAATGCGGTTGAACTGCGTGAATTGGCCGACCAGCTGGATACCTGGGCGGCTGCAATGTCCACCAGCTATGCCGTCAAGACTGGTGACCAGCCCGGGGTACTGGCTCTGCTGACTGACGGCAAAGACCATTACTACACCGCCGCCGAAGCGCTTGCCGGCAAATTCATCGACGCCGTGACCGACGCCATGCCTGTGGCTGCGTCTGCCGCTCGCGACCTGCCTCTTTCCCGTTTCCGTTCTTTGCCTGCAGCTCTGCAGACACAGGGCACACCTGCGGCCTCTGCCGCGCATCCCGCTCCTGAAGAGGATTCCATGAAGAAACCCCGTACCCACCTGCTGATGAACGCCATCGGCGCGTCTGGTGCTGCGGCAGCCAGTGGCGGTGGCACCACGGCACCCGCTGCAATAGCTGTTGATCACGGCGCCATCCTGGCAGCCGACCAGACACGTCGCTCGTCGATTCGCGCACAGTTCCAGCCGTTTGCGGCCAGTCCTGGCGTTGCTGAGCTGATGCGCCAGTGCGAAGACGAGCATGGCGTGAGCGCTCAGGCAGCCGGCACCCGTTTGCTGGCCCACCTGGGCGGCCAGGCTACACCGATTGCGGGCAGCAATGTGGTGACCACTGAAGACGAAGGGGACAAGCGCCGCGAAGCCGTGGTGGCATCGTTCATGGTGCGTGCTGGGCATGGCACCAAAGAGCAGATCGCGGCCCACAGCGGCAATCCATACCGCGGCATGTCTTTGCTGGAAGTCGCGCGCGCTTCGCTGGAAAGCAAGGGCATCAGCGCCAAGGGCAAGGACAAGCGCGATGTGGTGGCTGCAGCCTTCACCCAGTCCACCAGCGATTTCCCCATCCTGCTGACCGACGCTATTCACCGCGTGCTGCTGTCTAGCTACGCCGTGCAGGCCTTGACCTGGCAGCGTTTCTGCAAGCGCGGCCAAGTGTCCGATTTCCGCGAGCACAACCGCTTCCGCGTGGGCTCGCTGGGCAACCTCCAGCGCAAGAACGAGCTGGGCGAATACAAGACCGTCCACATCCCTGACGGTGAAAAGTCCAGTATTTCGGCCGAGACCAAGGGCTTCATCATCAATCTGAGCCGTGAAATGATCATCAATGATGATCTGGGCGCCTTCACCGATCAGGCCGCTGCGATGGGCCGTTCGGCCGCCCGCACGGTTGAGGCTGACGTTTATGCATTGATCACCAGCAACAACGGTTTGGGTCCTTTGCTGCAAGACGGCAAAACGTTGTTCCACGCCGATCACGGGAATGTTGTTCCCGATGGCGCGCTTCCTAGCAGCGCTGCGTTCAACGATTTCCGCGTGCTGATGGCAAAGCAAAAGGACGTATCCGGCAATGACTTCCTGGACCTGCGTCCTGCGGTGTGGCTCGGTCCCATCGGTCAGGAGGCAAGCGCCAAGCTGGCCAACGAATCGCAGTACGAGCCGGGACCAGGTAAGAACTCGATGACTCCCAACATCTCCCTGGGCCTGTTTCGCGACATCGTCGGCTCGCCGCGTCTGCAAGGCACGCGTCATTACGCCTTTGCTGACGTCAACGAGGCGCCGGCTCTGGAAGTCGCATTTCTCGACGGTGTCGACAGCCCCTACATCGAGCAAGAAGACGCGTTCAACACCGATGGCGCTCGCTTCAAAGTGCGCCTCGACTACGGCGTCGCCGGCCACGATTTCCGTGGCGCGGCCACCAACGCCGGCGCTTGAGCGTCAGCACCCGCAAACAAGCTCTCAAAGGAGTAGCAGAACATGGCAAATAACGCTGTACAGCCCGGCAAGGTGCTGGACTATGTGAACACCACGGACGCCGCCGTGCGTTCGGGTGAAGTGGTGGTGGCCGGCGCCTTGCTGGGTGTGGCACTCGTTGATATCGCCATTGGTGCGACGGGAAGCGTGTCTATCGACGGCGTCTTTGCGGTGCCGAAGGTCGCAGGCGCGGCAGTTGGGCAGGGGGTGGCAGTGGTGTTCAAGGCGAATTCCAAGGCCTTCACCGTTGGCGCGCCGGCTGCGGGTGATGTGACCGGTGCTGCCGCAGTCGCTTTCGAGGCTGCTGCCGCTCCTGCCACGACGCTGCATGTCAAGTTCACGGGCGTGCCCGGCACCATTGCCGCTTGAGGATCAGCATGTCTAGCTCGTTTGCCCGCATAGAAGCTCGGATCAACGAAACGGTGTCGCGCCGTCTGTCCAACGCAATGGCGGTGTTCAACGGTGGCGAGCCCTTTCGGGTGATCTTCGATCGTGAGCAGCACGAATCGCTCGATTCGATTGGCGGCTACGCCCCGAGTTGTGGCCTGTACCTGGCCAGTGCGCCTGGTCTCGAGCAGGACGGCATTCTGCACATCGATGGCATTGGCTACGCGGTCGCTGGTCCGGTCGAGCCCGACAGCTCGGGCTGGGTCACGTTGCAGCTGCGCACCACGGGGGGCGCTCATGGCTAGGCACATGCAAGACCAGATCCTGGCTGCGGTGCGTGGCGTGCTCATCCAGGTGGGGACTATTGCCGGCGACCAGGTGCGCATCGAAGGTGCGGATCTGTTGGCCGCGGCCAAGACCCCGGCCCTCGAGATCGAGGCCGGCGAAGAGACCGTCGAGCTGTTGGGCAATGGACGCAATGGCCAACGTACACAGCAGCGCAATTTCCGCATCGAGGTGCATTGCCTGGTTGTCAGCAATGGTGACTATCGCGCCCAGGCGTCCGAGTTGCTGGCACAGGTTGAGGAAGCTCTCAACGGACCCTCTCTGACCCACGTCGATGTGCTTGTGCCCGAGCGTATTCGGCTGCTCGGCAGCAGGCCCGAGCACGACGGCCGTGGCAATCAGATCGTTTACCGGCTGCGCAGCGTTTGGCTGTGCCGCTACATCACCACCGAGGGCGCGCCGCGTGCGCCTGTCTCTTCGTCCCCTTGAAAGGTATACGCCATGAGCGTTAAAAACGTCCGTACCTCGGCTGGCAGCTTTCTGCTGGTCAGTCCCACACGCCCTGTCACCTACGATGCGGCGGGTTTTCAGGTCCTTCCTTGGACTGAAGTGGCTGAAATCACCGATCTGGGTGAGTTTGGCCGCGAGTATTCCCAGGTCACCCATGCGCCTCTTGCCACTCGGCGCACTATCAAGCGCCGAGGCGGCTTCAACGACGGCAGCATTACTTTGCCCATGGCGCGTGACGCAGAGGATGCAGGCCAGGCGCTGATGGCGGAAGCGCTGGATTCCGACGACAGCTACAGCTACTGCATCCAGGTGCAGGACGGTTCGCGCTTTTACTTCACGGCGCAATGCATGTCGTTCAAGACCAGTATCGGCGGCGTTGACTCGATTACCGGCAAAACTGCGCAGTTGGAAATCGATGACGACATCATCGAAGTCTCCGGTGTCAGCTTTGCTCTGACCTATACCGCCGATGCAAACGGCTCCATCGTCGGTGACACGCCTCAGTCGGTGCTGCAGGGTGGGATGGGCAAGCCTGTCTTTGCGCAGGCGGCCGCTGGCTACCGCTTCCTCAAGTGGAGCGACAACTCGGTTGCCAACCCGCGCGCAGACGGTCCGATCGTTGCCGCGCTCAACCTCTCCGCTCAGTTCGAGCCCATCTGATTTGTGATTGCGGCAGTTGCGGCTGCCGCCATTGCTGAAGCAACTTTCACCCATCCACTCATAAAGCTGAAAACACCATGATCAAGATCTCCGAACTAGGCGCCAAAGACATTGCCCCTCTGCACCTCAAGAACGAAGCAGGTGAGCCGCTGTATTTCAAAGACACGGACGGCGTGGAAAAGCCCGTGCAAATTTTCGTCTACGGCCCCGGCTCCGATGAGAACCGCCAAGCCCAGTCGCGCGGGCATCGTCGTCTCCTGGCCCTGTCGAAAAAGGGTCGTCGCGCAATTGAAGACCGCACGCCAGACGAGCGTCTCAAAGAGACTGCTGACCTGATGGCGGACATCACGCATTCGGTTGCAGGCATTGATCTGGAAGGTCAACAACTGCGCCCCGCCATGGTGGCGATGTATGCAAATCCGCGCTGCGGCTGGATCACCAGCCAGGTGAACGAATTCGGTGCTGACTGGGCAAATTTTACGGCGAGTGCGCCGACAGCCTGACGCTGTACGTGCGCACGATGGGCTGGCTTGATGCCAGGCCCAAGCCAGCAAGAAGCCCGAAAAAATCCAAATCAAGCCCGGATGATCCTCCCTCCGTTTCTCGTCGCGAAAAGCTCCTGGCTGATGGTGAAGACCTGCCGTCGGTTGATCCTGGTCCGGCTGCCTACTTGCTCGAGTACTTCCTTGAACTTGGGCCTATGCACTTTTCGTCGATGGGCGAAGTGCCTTTCAGCTATGAGCAAATCGACGCCTGGCAGCGCGTTACAGGCGTGGTTCTATTGCCCTGGGAGGCGCTCACTCTTTGCGGGCTCTCCATTGCATACGGGAATGAAAAAGCTGCGGGCTCTAACCCGTTGGCAGCCGCACCGGGTGGAGTTTATGAGTCCTCTGAGGATTCTGTCGAGCGCAGGGAGCGTGTCTCTAAAGGGTTGGCTGAGCAGCTGCGTTCGTTCCGTCGCAAATCCGAAGCCTAGCCGCTGTGTTTCAGGGGTGATGGCATGAATGGCACCGTCAACTACCTGAAGCTGCTGATCACGGGTGATGACTCCCAGCTGGATGCGACGCTGAAAAAATCTAAGCGTACTGTCACTGGTTACGCAGATGATATTGCTGACAGCATGGGGGGGCTTGGGAAGGTCATCGGGGGCGTGCTCGCCGGTATCTCCGTGGCTGGATTCGTTGGCAAGCTGGTAAGCGTCCAGCGCGAGTTTGACGTTCTCAACTCCAGCCTGAAAACCGTCACCGGCAGCAGTGCGGCCGCTGAGCGAGAAATGGCGTGGTTGAAGGATTTCGCCAAGTCGACGCCGTTCGGGCTGGCTCAAGCCACCGACGGCTTTGTGAAGATGAAGGCGCTGGGCTTGGACCCCACGCGTGCCGCGCTCAACAGCTTCGGCAACACTGCATCTGCGATGGGGAAGGACCTCAATCAGATGATCGAGGCAGTGGCCGATGCTTCGACAGGTGAGTTCGAGCGCCTGAAGGAGTTCGGCATCAAGGCGTCGAAAGAGGGCAATAAGGTCTCTTTCACGTTCCAAGGCGTCACGACGACCATCAAGAACAGTTCTTCCGAGATCACCAAGTATCTCGAGAACATCGGCAACACCACGTTCGGCGGCGCCATGGAAGAGCGCGCCAAGACGCTGGACGGCATCATTGCCGGGCTGGGTGATACCTGGGACGAATTGTTCCGGACCATCAACTCTCAGCAGGCTGGTTCGCTGATCTTTGACAGCGTGACCCTTGCCAATAGCGTCCTAGAGGATGCGACGGTACTTCTGCGCGCTATGGGTGGTGCGTCCGCGGATGCTGCCAAGGATGCGGGAACGCTGGCTGCGATGCAGGGCGGGGTCGCGACGTTCTTTGAGACGGTGGCCGTTATGGCTGCTGAAACGCTATACGTCTTGCGTCAAACCGGTGATACGTTGGGCGGTTTGGCTGCGGGATACGCAGCGTTTTTCTCCTTTGACTTCGATGCTGTGCGTGCCATCGGCGCCGCGATGAAGGAAAACGGCGAAGCCGCCCGTAGGGAGCTCGACGCCACGACCTCGCGGATCATGAACGCCCGTAAAGAGCAGGCGCTTTATGACAGCTACGCCACGCGCAACGCGTCTGCGGCAACAGACCCGCGGCGTGTTGATTTGGGTGGTAAACCGTCCAAGCCTACCGTTGATAAACCTACGGACACCAACGGGCTCAAGGCCGCCGAAAACTCATACAAATCACTGCAAAAGAGTGTCGACGATTACGTTGCCTCCTTGAAGCTCGAGGCCGAGCAGGGCGGCAAGCTGTCGACGGCGCAGAAGCTTCAGATCCAGCTTGATGGCTTGCTGTCCAACAGCAAAGTAAAAGTCAGTGCGGCAACGGTCCAGGGTGTACGGGATTCGCTGGCCAAAGCGAAGAAGCTGGAAGATGAGGCTGAGGCGGCAAAGCGTGCTGTGGCCGCATACCAAGAGTACTTGGTTTTGCAGGACGAGTTGAACGCTGATTACGTGGCGCAAAGCCAGGCGCGCGAACAGGGCCGCAAGAGTGTTGATGAGTACAACACCGGCATTCGCGAGAGCGGCGAATTGCTGCAGCTTGAGCTTTCGATGATGGGAGAGTCGGAGCAGGCGCGTGGAATTGCCATTGAGCAGTACCGTATCGAGCTGGAGCTGAAAAAGCAGATCGCAGCAGTCAAGGCCAATACTGGTTTCAATCAAGCGCAGCGCGACGAGATGATCGCGAGCCTGCATGCGGGTGCTGCAATTGCGACGGCACAAGCGTCTAGCAAAGTGTTCTTGGACGAATGGAAGTCGTCGGTTAAGAAGTACGACGACATCTTTAGCCAAGGCTTTGCCGACATGCTCAACAACGGCAAAGACGGCTGGAAGAGCTTCACCAAGTCGCTGGTGACGACGTTCAAGACGAGCGTGGCGGATCAGATCTACAAGATGTTCTTGCAGCCATTCGTGGTGAACGTCGTGGGTAATCTGATGGGTGTGAACTCAGGTCTTGGGACGGGCTCGAACTCGAATTCGAACTCGACCAGCGGCAGCATGGCTGGCGGCGGCCTGACTGATTGGAGCACCTGGGGCAGCAAGGCCAGCGGCTGGGCGTCGGATGCGAGCTTCAAGCTTGTGTCTAACGGCTGGCAGGACATGGGCTCATCGATGATGGACCTGAGTCGCACGATCGGCAGTGTGGACACCTACCTGAAGGACATCCCCGGCATGTCTGGCGGCATCGGGTCTGCCGCGGGCTACCTGGGCGCGCTGTATTCCTTGTCTGAAGGAAAGGTCGGCGCTGCGGCGGGCGCGGCAATCGGAACCTACATCTTCCCCGGCATCGGAACGATGATCGGTAGCGCGCTGGGCGGCCTGCTCGATGGCCTGGATACCTCTGGCACCAAGCACATGGGTGCTGGCGCGATCTACAGCAAAGCGACTGGCGTGCAGGACGGCGCGGGCATTTACAACCAGGGCTCCTTTGGCATGGGCCACCGCGACGAGTACAGCGCTGCCATTCAAGAGGGCGTCAGCGGAATCGCAAAGGGTCTGGGCGAGACGCTGGATGCGTTTGCGGTCTCCTTCGGCAAGACCGCAGGCTACAGCGTGGCCACTGCCTTCGCCGACGACTCGAGCAAGGACGGGGCGTGGGGCTCCCTCAAGATCGCCGACGAGCTGGGCCAGGTGCTCATCAACTGGGATGACACGCGCGCAAGCAACTGGGCGCCGCGGGTGTTCGCAGACGGCGAGGCGGGGAACAAGGAGTACCTGAACGCGATTGCCGTGGACATGAAAAACGTGTTCTTGGAAATGGACCTTCCCGGATGGGCTGACCAGA